>CAZRGJ010000115.1:0-7944 GCA_964599445.1 uncultured Planctomycetaceae bacterium
GTCTGCACATTCCCCGACGACCACGACCAGCTGAACGTTTGGGGATCTTCTGCGCCAGTACTGCCTTCTTTTTGAGTCGGCTGGGACTTTCCTGTTTTGGGGGAGGCGTCAGACCGATTTTCGGACTGCTTTTCAGAGCGGATTCCTGCCTGGACTCCCGTTTGGGGTTCCGTTTGGGGTTCGTCGTCGTTTTCTTTCGTCGGAGCTTCCAGCGCACGAATAAATTCCTGGCAGGTGAGAAAACGCTGTGCGGGATCCTTGGCCAAAGCCCGCAGTAATGCGGCGTTTGCTGTCTCCGCGAGTCCGTCGATCGGGTCTGGCTGAACGTTCAGAATGCAGTTGGTGAGGATCTGCGGGTCATCCGAAACGAACGGCAGATGCCCGGCAAGCAGCTCGTAGGCAGTCACGGCAAGTGCGTACTGGTCGCACTGTGCGTCCTGCGGCTTTCCCTGAAACTGCTCCGGACTCATGAACGGCACCGTCCCACTGGTTCCGGGAGGCTGCGGCGTCCCCTCACTCATCGAAATGCGCGAGAGTCCCGACCGAAACGCAGCTTGGCCAAAATCGATGAGCTGGACACTCCGGATCCGGGAAAAATCGAGACTTCCGTCCTTTAATCGCCCCATTTCGAGCATGATGTTTCCCCGGTGGATGAGTCCCTTTCCGTGCGCATAGTCCAACGCCTCCGCGACCGGACGCAGGATGGAGACCGTCAGTTTCAGCGGCATGGTTTTCCCGCAGTTCAGGAATTTCTGAATGAAGAGCAGATTCAGCGTCAGACCGTCAAGAAATCGAAAAACGAGGTACGGCCCCAGCTCCGGATGACGGCGCATTCCGTAAAGCGGGCAGATGTTTTCGTGATGGAGCGACTCGATCTTTCGGAAAGTTCCCTCTACACGCAAAAGCTCCTCCTCGTAGAGCAAAAGATCCCGCAGCACGAATTTCAGCGCAACGAACCGTTTCTCATCCGACCGGTATGCTTTCCAAACCTCCCCAGCCCGCCGCGGCCAAGACGCTCCGTCAGCTCAAATCCGTTAAACGTCACCCCAGGCCGTAATGGATTTTCAGCCTCCGACGGCATGGAAAAAGTCGCCTGACTGTCCATCGAAAATGAATTTTCAGACTGCATGGGATCCTCCTCTTTCTGTTGAAATTCTGCTTGACCTCTCTGCTGTACTGCGCTGTCTGCTCCATTGGACTCATTTGGTCTGCTCCGCCGCGCACATTCGGTCTGCTCTGCCGTACTCCGCCGTCAGTCAGTTTCTGCGCTTCGACTCACCGGGATCCTTCTTTCGGCAGAACTCCCGACATTCTCTCGTCCAGCCGGTCCAGGATCTCGGGGATCGCCGAGCTTTTTCCATCGGCCTGCGGCGGTGCTTCCTGTTTCGGAATGGCTGCGTCTTCCTGAACACGCTCAATGAAAGTCTCCGGGATCGTGGCGGACTTTGGCTCATCCTTCTTCTTTTCAAAACCGGAGAAGAAACCTTTTCGCCCGTCCTTTTTTTCTTCCGCCCCACTCCCGGAACCATCCGGAGACGCCGACGATGCTTTTCGAGCTTCCCGAGCCTCCCATGCTTCCTGGCTGAACTCCGCAAGCACGACGAGATACCGGGCACTTCGGGAATGCGTGACCGCGAGACGGGTCTGCGGGAATTCCGTCAGAAACCAGGCGGCGATCCAGCAGACGACCATACTGAATCCCGTTCCGTAAAGCAGTCCCAAAACACGGTTCCAGGCCATGAGCCGCCGTTTCTCTACCATTCGTTCCAGAATATTCATGAACTGATGCACGATCATGGAAATGAGCGCAAAAAGGACGAAAAAAGCTGCCCCGCGCGCAATTCCGGAAGGTTCCAGACCGCAGAATTCCAGCGCGCCTTCCTGAAAATGGCGAGCTCCCCAGATCCCGATGAGCGTCGCGAGCAAAAAAGCAAACGAGGAAAGAAATCCGCGCAGGAATCCCCATCCCATGCCGACGAACAGCAAAAGGAGGACCGCAAGATCAAACCAGTCCCTGGCCGTCATTTCCGCACCAGCTCCCGGCTGTCCAGCCAAATGGTCACGGGACCGTCATTCGTGAGCGAAACGTCCATCATTGCACGAAATCTCCCCGTCTCGACATGAAATCCCTTTCCCCGAAGGTACTCGACGAAAGCAAGGTAGTCCCGTTCCGCTTTTTCAGGAGGAGCAGCTTCCGTAAAACTGGGACGGCGTCCTTTGCGGCAGTCCGCGTAAAGCGTGAACTGACTCACGACGAGAATTTCGCCCCCAACGTCTGCGAGTGAAAGATTCATCCGTTCATCCGGATCTTCAAAAATGCGCAGCCCCGCCATTTTGTCGGCCAATGCCGTCAGATCCGCCTCAGTATCGTCTCCCGCGACGCCGAGAAGGACCAAAATCCCCGTTCCGATCTCTCCGACCAGCTCGCCGGCGACCCGAACACAGGCGGAAGAAACCCGCTGAATGCACGCTCTCATGGAATACTCACTTTCTCTTTTGGCTAAACTGTCGTCCGGATTCCATCAATGGTCAGTCTGGAACCAGGGCAGGAAGGCGTCCGAAATCAACCGGATCCCGCATACACTCCACGGGAAAACACGGTTCTGGTCTGCTCTTCAGTCCCGGTACCCTGCTTTGCTTCGGCTCCTGCCCTGCTCCGGGAAACTACTTTTTCTTTCTTTCCGGCTCCTGAACTTCCATTGTCTTTTCCGACGGATCCAGAGCCTGAATGTCCTCTTCCGCTTTCCGGAATTCTTTCTCCAGATATGCGATCCCCTGGAAGATCTCAACGTGACTCCACGGAAGACGCATTTCCGGCGTGCGCGGCGTATGGAGAAAAAGTTCCAGATCGATGCCGCACTCTTCAAGCGACTCCCACCAAATCTCCGGCTGGAACTGGTCGCTCCATGAATCGAAACGCGCGCCTTTTTCCCACGCACGCAGGATCGCGCGTCCAAGCGTTCGGTCCCCGCGGCAGAAGACGCCCTCAAGGAGACTTCCGTTCACTTCATGGTACTTGAGCTGGATCCAGCCCGGAAGTTTACGGAAACGGAGGTAGCGCTGTGCCTGAATAATGTAGTCGCGCCGGGCCATTGGGAACCACTGAAGCGGCGTCTGAGGTTTCGGAACCAGATTCGACACGCTCACGACGACCGTCGGAAAGCGTCCGGAAACCTCTTTTCCAAGGTTTCCGATCTTCCTCGCCAGCTCGATCATGCCGTCAATGTCCTCGGCACGTTCGCCGGGAAGCCCAACCATAAAGTAGAGCTTCACGCGCTGGAATCCATTTTCGAACGCGATGCGGCATCCGGCCATGAGGTCCTCGTTCGTGACCCGTTTTCCGATGACCCGCCGCATATCGTCGCGGGCTGCTTCCGGTGCGATGGTCAGTCCGCTGTGGCGTTCCGTCGAAAGCGTCTCACCTACTTCCGCCAAATGCTCATTCACGCGCAGACTTGGCACAGAAACGGAAACGTTTTTCGGAAGCATTTCTGCACGAAGCTGGGTCGCCAACTGCTCAAACCACGGATAGTCGCTCGTCGAAAGCGAGAGAAGCGAGATCTCGCAGTGTCCCGTGTTCGCGACTGCTGCACGCGCACTGGCGAGCAGGTTTTCCGGCTTGCGGGAACGCACAGGACGGCGGATCGGATTGCTCTGGCAGAATCGGCACTGCCAGGGACATCCGCGCATGATCTCCAGCGCAATACGGTCCTGAACGGCCGAGACGTTCGGCACGATCGGTTTCTCCGGGAGTGGGAAATCGTCCAGCTTCTGCACGACAGCCTGCGTGATCTTTGCCGGGATCTCCTCCGACTCCGGATACGGAATTTCCAGCCCGTTCTCGTTTCGGTGCGTGAAGCAGTCCGGCACGTAGAGCCACGGGAATTTCTTCGTGATCTTACGCAGATTCTCTTTCCGCGAACTCCCCGGCTCCGATTGCAGCGCGAGCCATTCCTTCGCAAGCGCAAGGTCCGCCTCTTCACCGTCTCCCATGACGAATGCATCGATGAAATCGCTCATCGGTTCTGGATTCTGCACGCACGGACCGCCAGCGATGATGAGCGGATCCTTTTCGCGCCGTTCCGAACGCAGAAGCGGGATCCGTCCGGATTTCAGGACCGTCAGGACATTCGAGTACGCCAGCTCGTGCTGAAGCGAAAATCCCAGAACGTCAAACTCAAAAAGCGGCGTCGTCGTTTCGAGAGAGCAAAGCGGAAGATCGTGCTCCTCCAGCAGTTTCTCCATATCGCGCATCGGCGCAAAAACGCGCTCGCAGTACCAGTCCGGGTCCTGATTGATCGCCGAGTAAAGGACCTGGATCCCATGGCAGCTCATGCCGATCGCGTACGTATCTGGGAAGCAGAGGCAAAATCGCCCCTTGACCTGAGTGGGGTCCTTGACCGTCATGTTCAGCTCACCGCTGACATACTGGCCGGGAGTCTGGACCTGCGGGAAAATCGTATGGCGAAGGATTTCAGAATAATTCATGGGATTCTTTTTTCTTTGAGGGAAAAGTCACTGAATTTCAGGCATCGGGAGAAATTCAGACAGGAAAAACACAAAATCTATTTCAGTATACCAGATTTCAGCCGTTTTGCCTACCCCCCCGACCCGCCATTCACCCAAAAAAATTCTGGAACTCAGCCCAAAAAATCAGATTTTTCCAAAAAACAGACCGTGTACTGCGCCGCGCAGATTTTTCAAACACGGAAAGGCAAAACAGACGAACACGAAACAGACTTTAGGGAAATCGCGGTCCCGTTCCCATAGAACGTATCCCTCCGGAGGGAGATCCTGACCACGCACTCACCCAAGTTGCCGATGGATCCAGAGATCGTTTTCCCGCACCGCCGGCCCCCACTCGGCATGAAAGAAAAGCTCGGGAAACATGACCTCGTAGTGGCGTTCCATCGGAGAGACATTCGAGCGAAAAGCGGTAGAGGGAAAGTGGATCCGCGAATCATGAAACGTCCAATGAACGCTCTGCGCCTCATGATCGAGGAGGACTTCGCCGTCCTGGTAGAAAAGCTGCGTCGATTTGAAATTGACGCCCTGCTCCCAATCCGTCCGAATGATGCCGAAAAGCTGACGCACCGGGTCGAAATACTCGCACACGGACGCAGTGTCGACCAGCGGCACGACACGTTCCTCATTTCGGTCGATGAGATCCGGGATCTGGCGAAAAATCCGGTCCTGTATCTGAAATCCTTCCAGACGTACGCACTGCGAAACGACGCTCAACGCATTCACGCCGCTGCTCAGCCAGCTTCCTCCCTGCTTTCGTGGCGAAATGACCAGCCGGTTTCCGGAGACGGCGGCATCGAGAAAATCGCAGACGAACGCACGCAGTGGACCAAGCGTCTCGGCCCACTTCGGAAAAAGCTGCGCAAAATGAAAAACTTCCGGCGAGTAGGCGTAATGGAACATCGTGCGGAAATGCGTGCCGTTCGCGTCCGCAAGCGCGTAAAGTTCCTCAAGCTCACGCACCGTCGGAGTTGCCGGTTTCTCCAAAAAAACGCACACACCGCGCCGCAAAACACGCGCCGCCAGAAAAAAATGCGAAGAAAGCGGCGTCGCGACCACGACCGAATCGACCTTTACACCCGCGTCAAAAATTTTGTCCGTCGAGTCCGTCTGAAGCGCATTTTTCAGAAGCTCCGGAAACGCATGGACGGCTTTCGTCATCTGTTCGGGCACGATGTCGCAGAGAAAGACCACTTCAACGGTCTTCATTCTCTGAAAGACGGAAAAGTACGTCTGCGCGATCTTTCCGACCCCAACGATCCCAACACGATACTTTTTCATGCGTTCCTCCATTTCCAGTCAACGCCTCCGAAACCGTCGATCATGCCCCATGTGTTCCGCAAAACTTCACGTTTTCAAAGAACCGCCGAGTTTCCCCGCAGGGTACGGTACTTCCGCCAAACCGCACTTTTCCGCAGAACACAGCGTTCCATTCACTGCAGGTAGATCGCGTTAATGGCATCCTGTACGGTCTTGAATTCCTGCCCGGATGCCGCAAGTTTTTCGATCTTCTTCCGGGCTTCGTTCTCGGAATGCCCCAAGACGAGCAAAGCCTGAAAGACGTCCGCAAGGACTCCGGAGATCGCCGGCGAAATAGTTCCGCCTCCATCAGAGGACGGTGCGAGAAGCGCGAATTTCGCGACTTTCCGACGCAGTTTGGCGATGACGCGCTCTGCCGTCGCGTTTCCGATCCCCGGCAGTGTCGCGAGGAATTTTGCGTCCTGCTCCTTAATGGCGAACGCGACTTCTTCAACGGGCTGGACCATCGCACGAAGTGCCTTTTTGGCCCCCACACCGTCAACGCTGCAGAAAAGCTCAAAAAATTCCCGTTCCAGTTCCGTCTGGAACCCCACCAGACGCGGCGTAAGGCGTCCTTGCGCAGGATTTCCATCCAGATAGAAAATCGTGCAGAGAGAGATCTCCTCGCCGGTATGGATCTGAAGTTTCCGCCTCGTGTACTCGGGGATTAGGACCTGGATGTCCAGGAAACCGGTCTCAAGGACCGCGAATTCTTCAAAAACTGCTTTCAGTTTACCGGTGATTGCGGAAATCATTTTTTCTCCAATTTTTCTTTACGGGACCAGACCACAGGGGGCTCGCAAAAAAACTCAAAAAAGGCCCCTGCCCATTCCCCATCTTAGCACAAATCGGCCATTTTTTCAAGAGGAAGTACCTTCATTCTCTCCGATTTCTTCCATCTTTTCCCGAAAATTTCTCCCAAAAGAGACTTCAGGCAGGTGAGTGACGGTATTTCACTGCGAAAAAACGGCAAATGCACAGAGACTGACAGAAAAAGAGAGAAAAATGAGAGTGCGGCAGGAAATAGAAAAAATGAAAAGGAGAAACGAAAGAAAATGAACGCAGGCTGACGCGAAATTCACGAAAAACACGAAAAGACGCAAACGGATTTTTCGGAATTCCGTCAGAAATTTCGCATCTTTTCGTGAATTTCGGTTTTCCCTTTCCGCTTGAGTCAGGCTTTCTCCAAACTTTCAGCGGAGAAGAAAGAGGACCCGTCGATCATTCCCAAACCAGCGGGATCGGCTGGAGACAGAACGGAGCGGGAAGTTTCTTTTTCGGGTCGATCGGCTTTAGCGGCTGAGGACCGTCGAGCGGTTCGACCAGATGTTCCGGATCCGCCAATTCTCCTTTGAGCCACTGGTAGGTAAAGATCAGCTCCCGGTTCCGTTTCGCTTTTTCCGGATCCGTGACCCGCACCGTCAGCTTCAGGAACTTTCCGAAAAAATTCTGGGACGTCAATTCCACTCCTTCGCATTCCGGGATCAGGGTAAACCAGTAGTTCGGGACCCTCCATTTTCCAGGCTTCAGTTCATCCAGCGGTTTCCCTTTTTCTTCCATCTGCTTTTTGAACCAGTCGGAGATGAAAAGCAGTTCAGTCTCCCCTTCAAGCGACAGCTTCACCGGCTCGTTCGAGATCCGCACCATCCCGTTCCGCCGGTATTTTCCCGCGAACGCACAGGTGAGCGGCCGGGTCGGGATCTGGTGGAAGTAGATGAACGCCTGCTCTCGCATCATGGATCCCCAGATCCTCTGCTCCGCGAGTCTGTCAACTGACGTTTCCGGTGTGCACTCGGCTCCATCCGTCCCATGCGCGCTATCCGCTCTCTTCTCATTCCTATCCGCGACAGCGCGGACTTTCAGTGGAAGCGGCTGGTCCCAGATGACTGGATCGCCGTCCGTTTGCAGTGAGGCCGGCCAGACCTTTGGATCAACGCTCACGACGCAGAGTGCCGAGGAAGCCCCCGCCGGGATCCAACCGGCATTGACGATGAAATCGGAATTTTCCGAAAAGACTTCCAGCGGTCCATCGAAACCATGGAAACGATGGACGCGCAAACGAAGGATCCGCGAAATGTGCGAAAAAGTGAACGTTTCCTCCTCTGCGAGGACCAAAAAATC
>CAZRGJ010000116.1:0-7870 GCA_964599445.1 uncultured Planctomycetaceae bacterium
AGTCCGGGGCCCTGCACCGCCGGTTTCACCGTCTCTGTCCTCTTCGTCATTTTCGCCGGATCCACCAGATTCACCATCTCCGCCGGATTCCTGTGTTTGAGCACCGCCATTCGACGCACTTTCCCCTTCCCCGCTTTCGCCGTCCTGACTTTTGCCGTTCAGCTCGGATGCATCATCTTCCAGAGACACGTCCGTTTTCTCCGCATCTTCCATGAAAGATTCCACTCCTGGACCATTTTTCTTCTCTTTTTGCGGATCCTCTTCCAAATCGTCCATTCCCGGAGCATCCTGACTGACACTCAGTGTTCCGTCTTCATCCTCACGCTCCATTTGCTGGGCATTCCCCGTCTGGCTCTGCTCCAGCCCTCCGGAACCATCCGTGATCCGTAGACGGCGCGGTTCCGTCTGGACACGATTCCCTCCGGGACGCCGGGTATCTTCCGCCTCGGCCCACCAGAGGATCTCGTCTCCCGCTTCCAGTCCATACTCGGACGGACGGAACGTCAGTTTTCCCCGAAACGGCGTTTTTTGCCCGCCGCTCTCTGCCGGAAGATTCAAAAGAGCCGGGATCGCGAGCCGTTTCCCATTCCATGACGCACAGAATCCCGCCGCTCGCAGGCCAAGATCCGGATCCGCAGCCTCAAGCACCAGACGCACCGCAGTTTCTGAAAGTACTTCCGCATTTTCCTCCGGCCCATCCAGGATCCGAAGTTCCGGTGCTCGGTCCTGCGAGATCTCCCAGCGGTAGACCAATGGTTTAGGAGCTTCCTTTCCTTCCGCGTTCTCAAATCGAAATCGGGCCTCAAACCGAGTATTTTCCGCATCCGTTTTCCCTGGCATGAACTTTCCGGTCAACGGAACAGAAGCATGAAAATGCGTTTCAGAGGCGGTGCCGTCCGCAATATTCGGGAGAAACTGGACCGTCTGCGTTTTCCGGGTCTCTGCATTCAGAAGCTCCAGCCAGACTTTTTTCGCCGGTTCACTCGTCCGGACGTTCAAAAATGCCTGCGTTCCGGAAAGAGCCAAAATATCTCCGCCTGTCTGCCGCACAGACGGAAGTCCGGAATATTTCGGCGGCGCAAGACGGATCTCTTCGATCTGGATACTCAGCGGGGGACGCACTTCGACCCGGAACGTTTCCGAGCAGGCATCCCCGACTTCCAAATACCACGTGAGGGTTTCCTGAACGCCGTTTCCGTTCCCCGAAAGTTCTGTTTCCCAGATTCCTTTGATTTCAGTCCCATCTTCTGCCTTCCCCTGGCGCATGGAGACCGGAACATCCAGGTATTTACGATCCGACGAGGAATAGAAAAGCGTCGGAGTTTCCCCATCCTTCAAATTTCGGAACCGGGCCTCAACATGGAGCGTCTCCCCTTGGTAGAGGACCACATTTCCAGGCACGATCTCGTCGATCTGAACTCGCCGGGGCGCGTGGATCTCGCACAAGGGAAGAAGGGTCCGCGCGACGCTCCGAAACGAACTTTTCGGCGCAAGAACGGCATAGACCGCGAAAATCACCAGAAGGCTCACTGCCGCAAGACGCATCGTGTTCCGCCGTCTGGGAGAAACGAGTTTTTCCGTCTCGATCCACTGCATCTGCGCCGCAGTATGCCGTTCCAGAATTTTCAGGATCTGGCGCTCAAGCTGAGTATCCCGCAGCATTTCCGGGGTCCCGTCTTCCTTTTTTCGAAGAAGGCAGAGAAGATTCAGCAGTCCATTCTTCAGTTCCGGACGGGACGCTTCGATCACGGACGCCAGATGGTACGGATGAAGCTTCCAGCGGAAAAACGGCACGATCCGAGTCCAGATCATCCAGCCCCAGAGACCGAGAAGCGCAAAAAGGCACAGACCGCGTCCCCAGCTGGCAATCCCCCCCGGAAAGATCCAATGCTCCGCAAGAACGATCAGGAAGAAAAAGGAGGCTGAAATACCCGTCAGAGTCCAAAGCGTACTCTGGATCTCCGTCTTGCGGATCGTCTCCGCAGTCCGTTCAAGCATTTCACATACCGAGGGAGGAAGCGGATGGATCCAGTCGCCGTTTTCGAAAGCCTGCCGGCCCCAGTATGTCCGCAGGAATTCCGAAACAGACACTCCGGACTTTCCGGAATCCGCAGATTCGTCAGCGGATCTTTTCGGACACATGGAAGAAACGTTCCTCGGCAAAGCGGCTCCGGATGACGGCATGGTCTTTCCCTGCCCCGGTTCGGAAACTCGCAGCGGAGCGGGAACCGGTTTTCCTGAAGATTCGGCAGTTTTCTTATGTGCAGGATTGGACATACGGGCTAAAATAAAACAAAATGACGGAAAAACAAAACCGGCGGCCGGTTTCCCTGCGGAACGGTTCACGGACGGATCCCGAAACAAAAAGCTGTTTCTGGACAAACCGGATCTTCGGAGAACGGAAAGTTCTGGCGTTCCGGAAACCCCAGGATCCCATTCTAGCAAAAAAACTGACTTTTTGCCAGAGAAAAAAAGACTCTTTGGCAAAAAAAATGACAAAATCTGCCATTTTGTCAGTGCCTGCAAAAAGAATGGTTCCGGATTTCACCAAAATTCTGCGCTCTAAACCCCGTTAAATTCCGGCGGATCAGCTTTTCGTCAAAAAAAGAAAATAAAAAACCGCAAACGACACGACTTTTGCATTTTTTCTAATGCACGTCAAAAGCGGTCCTGGACCGCGGCAATTTCACTACTCGTTCAGAATTTAATTCAAAATTTCAGTCCAACGAAACTGAAGCAGCGATACAAAAAGGAGAGAATCATGGCACAGGGAGAAAAAATCATCGGGATCGATTTGGGAACCACGAACTCGGTCGTGGCCGTCATGGAAGGAAATGAGCCGAAAGTCATTTCCAACGCGGAAGGCAACCGCCTGACGCCGAGCGTCGTCGCGTTCACGGACGGCGGTGAAGTCCTCGTCGGCGAACTGGCCCGCCGCCAGGCCGTCACCAACCCGCTGCGCACGATCAGCTCCATCAAACGCTTCATGGGACGCCGCCACAATGAAGTCGGCGACGAAGAAAAGACGGTCCCGTACTCTGTGGTCGGCGGCCCGCAGGATTACGTGAAAGTCGTGGCAGACGGCAAGGAATTCACCCCGCCGGAAATTTCCGCCAAAACGCTCCGCAAACTTAAGGAATCCGCCGAAGCCTACCTCGGCCACAAAGTGAACAAGGCGGTCATTACGGTCCCGGCGTACTTCAACGACGCGCAGCGTCAGGCAACCAAAGACGCGGGTCAGATCGCCGGTCTGGAAGTCATGCGAATCATCAACGAGCCGACGGCTGCCTCGCTTGCGTACGGTCTCGACAAAAAAGAAGAGCAGAAGATCTGCGTCTTCGACCTTGGCGGCGGTACGTTTGACGTCTCCATCCTGAACGTCGCGGAAGGCGTCTGCCAGGTCATCAGCACCAGCGGCGACGGCCACCTCGGCGGCGACGACTTCGACAATGCGCTGGTCACCTACGTCGCGGACAATTTCCAGCGTGCCAACGGCATCGACCTCCGCAAGGATCCGATGTCCCTCCAGCGTCTTCAGGAAGCCTGCGAAAAGGCAAAGAAAGAACTCAGCTCCGCCGCCACGACGAGCATCAACCTTCCGTTCATCACGGCCGACGCTACTGGACCGAAGCACCTGATGGAGAACATCACGCGCGCCCAGTTTGAGCAGCTCGTCAGCTTGCTGGTCGAACGCTGTCGCGGCCCGGTCAACCAGTGCCTCCAGGACGCGCACATGAGTGCCTCGGAGATCGACGAAGTCGTTCTGGTCGGTGGTTCCACACGAATCCCGATGGTCCAGGAACTCGTCAAAAAGATCTTCGGCAAAGAGCCGCACAAAGGCGTCAACCCGGACGAAGTCGTCGCCATCGGCGCCGCGATCCAGGGCGGTGTCCTCAGCGGTGAAGTCAACGACATCCTGCTCCTTGACGTCACTCCGCTGACGCTCGGCATCGAGACCCTCGGCGGCGTCATGACGCCCCTGGTCGAACGCAACACGACGATCCCGACCACGAAAAAGCAGGTCTTCAGCACGGCCGAAAACAACCAGAGTGCCGTGACGGTCCGCGTTTTCCAGGGTGAACGTCCGATGGCCAACGACAACCGGCTCCTCGGCCAGTTCAACCTCGACGGCATCCCGGCGGCTCCGCGCGGTGTTCCGCAGATCGAAGTCTGCTTCGACATCGACTCGAACGGCATCCTGAACGTCTCGGCGAAAGACCTCGGCACGAATCGCGAAACGAGCGTCCGGATCGAGCAGTCTTCCGGTCTCTCCGATGAAGAGATCAAGAAAATGCAGCGTGAAGCGGAAGCCCACGCTGAGGAAGACAAAAAACGCCGTGAACTGGCGGAAGAACGCAACAAGGCGGAATCGATGTGCTGGAATCTCGAGAAGATGATGCAGGACAATGCGTCTGTCGTCACGGAATCCGACAAAGCGGCGATCAATCCCGCGATCGAAAAGGTCCGTGAAGCCGCGAAGGGCGAAGACCTCGACGCCATCAAGTCGGCCGTCAGTGCTCTGGAACAGGCGTCCCATGCGTTCGCGACCCAACTCTACCAGAAGGCCCAGGCAGCTCAGGGAGCGGCCGGTGCTCAGGCTGGTCCGCAGGGGCCCTTCGGCGGCGAAGCTCCGAATCAGGGACCGAAACAGGACGACGACACGATCGACGCTGATTTTGAAGTGAAATAGTTCCGAAACCTTCAGCGTCGCGCCTCAAACGAGGTTCGACGCTGTTTTTTTGGACACTTTGAAAACTGGACAATATACCAAACTCAAATATTCGGCGACTCTTCATTTTTTTGCAGACTTTTTGATTTTTGAGAAATTTGGAGGAACAGACATGATGTTCAATCTGAACAAATTGACGGCGAAATCTCAGGAAGCACTCGCCAATGCGCAGCAGACGGCCACTTCGGCCAGGAATCCCGAAGTGACGGCACTTCACCTTCTCACGGCTCTTCTCCAGGAAAACGGCGGGATCGTCGAAATGCTGCTCGAGCACCTGAACGTCCGAAAAGAGCAGCTCCGCGCCATTGCGGAGGCGGAACTCCATTCTTTGCCGAAGATCAGCGGCGGCGAGATCGGTCTAAGCCGGGATCTGCAGAACGTTCTTCAGACGGCACTGAACGAATCGGAGAAAATGAAGGACGAATTCATCTCCACCGAGCATCTGCTCCTCGCGTGTGCGAAAGTTCCGTCCGGAGCGCAGGAAGTCCTGAAGATCGCGCAGCTTTCGCCGGAAAAACTCCTCGCGGCACTCGCTCCACTACGCGGTTCCCAGCGGGTGACGGACCAGAATCCGGAGGGAAAATTCGCCGCTCTCGAACGCTACGGGATCGACCTGGTGAAGCGTGCCCGCGAAGGGAAGCTCGACCCGGTCATCGGACGCGATTCCGAGATCCGCCGCGTCATTCAGGTCCTTTCCCGACGCACCAAAAACAATCCGGTCCTCATTGGCGAGCCGGGGGTGGGGAAGACTGCGATCGCGGAAGGTCTCGCATTGCGCATCGTGGAATCGGACGTTCCGCAGTCTCTCAAAAATCATTCCGTCATTGCGCTGGACATGGGGGCTCTCGTGGCCGGAGCGAAGTTCCGGGGTGAATTTGAAGAGCGGCTCAAGGCGGTACTGCGTGAAGTCCAGGAATCCAACGGCAGCATCATTCTTTTCATCGACGAGCTGCACACAGTCGTCGGAGCCGGAAAAGCGGAAGGCGGATCGGATGCCGCGAATCTTCTGAAACCGGCTCTGGCACGCGGTGAACTGCGGTGTGTCGGCGCGACGACACTGGATGAGTACCGCAAGTACATCGAGAAGGACCCGGCGCTGGAACGCCGTTTCCAGCCCGTCATGGTAGGGGAACCGACCGTTGAGGACACGATCTCCATCCTGCGCGGCCTGAAACCGCGGTACGAGGCGCACCATAAAGGGGTCAAGATCAAGGATTCCGCACTGGTCGCCGCCGCGAAACTCTCCAGCCGGTACATTACGGAGCGTTTCCTGCCGGACAAAGCGATCGACCTGATGGACGAAGCGACGTCGCGTCTCGCGATGGAGCTGGAAAGTGTCCCGGAACCGATCGACCAGATCCAGCGGAAACTCGTCCAGCTGGAACTCGCGGCACGTCAGCTCGCGGATGAAACAGAAGAGCACACCAAAGTACGCCTTTCGGAGATCGAAAGCGAAATGCGCGAAAAGCGGGAAGAGCTTGCGGAACTTCGACGTCAGTGGGAGCTGGAAAAGGCCGGTGTCGTCGACACACAGGCGATCCAGAATCAGCTCACGGCTGCGGAGCATGAGCGCGACATGCTCAACGCGGAGATCCGGAACCGGCAGTCGATGGGAAACATTCCGAACGAGAAAGATTTCCAGAAACTCTACGAGCTGGACCTTCTCTGCAAGCAGCTTGGCGCACAGCTGGAAAAAGCGTCTGCGGAGCAGGAAGAGCTTGAAGAGAATGAAAAGGAGAGCGGGAAACGCCGTCTTCTCCGAAAAGAAGTTGGTCCGGAAGAAATCGCGGAAGTGGTCAGCGCGTGGACGGGGATCCCGGTCTCGCGCATGATGGAGACGGAACGCGAAAAGCTGCTTGAGCTCGAAAAGCGTCTCCACCTGCGTGTCGTGGGACAGGACGACGCCGTCAACGCCGTCTCGAATGCCGTACGCCGAAGCCGAGCCGGGATCCAAGCGGAAAACCGGCCGATCGGTTCCTTCATTTTTCTGGGACCCACCGGAGTCGGAAAGACGGAACTCTGCAAAGCGCTGGCCGAGGTCATGTTCGACGACGAAAATGCCATGGTCCGGCTCGATATGTCGGAATTCATGGAGAGGCACACGGTCAGCCGGCTGATCGGTGCGCCTCCCGGATACGTCGGATACGAAGAAGGGGGCCGACTCACCGAAGCGGTCCGACGCCGTCCGTACTGCGTGATTTTGCTGGACGAAGTGGAAAAAGCACACCGCGACGTCTTCAACATTCTGCTTCAGGTCCTGGATGACGGACGGCTGAGCGACAATCAGGGGCACACCGTCGATTTTTCCAACACGATCATCGTCATGACGTCAAACATTGGAAGCCGCGATATTCAGGAACTCACCGCGGCCGGTGCGCCGGACATCGAGATCCAGGGAGCAGCGCGCCATGCACTGCAGGAAGTTTTCCTTCCCGAATTCCTGAATCGTGTGGATGAAACGATCATTTTCCATCCGCTCGGCAAAGAGCAGATCGGAGACATCGTACAGATCCAGCTTCGTCTTCTGGAAAAACGGCTCGAGGAGCACGGGATCACGTTTGAGGCGACTCCCGCAGCGGTTCGGTCGATCGCAGAGGAAGGATACGATCCAGTCTACGGTGCGCGTCCTCTCAAACGCGTGATCCAGCAGCGCATCGAGAATCCGCTCGCGATCCGTCTCCTGAAGGAAAAGACGGTCGAAGGACTCCGCGTCCAAGTCGATTTCCAGCGCGAAATGTACGTTTTCGAGATCCAATGAGTCCTGGGCGAACTCCGCCTCACGGAGAATTCGCCGTATCCATTCCGAGACCGCAGCCTCAACACTCCCTGCGTTTCTTTTTCGGATCGTTTTCGAGCTTTTCGAAAAAGAAAAAAACGGAAGGTCTGCTGGAGCTGCGGTCTCCTTTTTTCCAAAAAATCCGCGTTTCCCAGTACGCCGTCTTCCGTTCCGGAAAGCTTTCCCATCCCATGCTTCACAAAAATTTTTCTGAAAAAACTCGCATTTTGACGAAAAAATCATTCGGAATTCTTGACAAAAATCTGTATCTGGAGTATAGTATCTCTTAGGGTGTGTTCACTCAAAAAATAAACAAATTTTGTTAAGCAGCCGATGAAAGAATCATGATGCAGCTTAACAAAAAA
>CAZRGJ010000117.1:0-7846 GCA_964599445.1 uncultured Planctomycetaceae bacterium
GGAACATGACCTGGGTCGCATAGTACCAATAGTAGGTATCGCGCTGCGGTTTCGTGACGGTCGGGAGGTTCCCCATGAGGTAGGAGACCGCACTCTGGAATTCCGGAGCTTTGGGATCGTGTTCGAGGTAAAGTTCCATCAGAAGTCCTTCCGCGGTCATGGCGTGCGATGGTTTCTTCCACTGTTCCATTTCCTTATTGAGCGGTTTTTTCACCGGCAGATAGCAGTAGCGTTCTCCACCGTTGACGGCGGCGGTTTCGAGCCAGTTTTCCACCTTGCGGAAACAGGATCCCGGTACGTTCAGTCCTGCCATTTTCGCGCTGACCAGAGCCATCGTCTGCCAGCCGGTCACCGAAGTGTCTGATTCGCCGCGCCAAACGCCGTCATTTTTTTCCGGCGTGTACCGCCAGCCGCCCTGCGGTCCCTGGGATTTGACGAGGAAGTCGATCGCCTTTTGCGCAGGCTCGCGAAGCCGTTCATCATGCGTCATCCCGTAGGCTTCGCAAAGCGCGATCGCCGCCATTCCATGCGAGTAGATTCGACCGTAGCGGTGTGCGTCCGATCTCATGGAAAACAGACCGCCGTCCGGCTGCTGATTCCGGATCAGCCAGCTAAGGGCACGGTTCACCGTTTCCGTGTATTCGTTTTTGCCGTCGGATTCCAGATGCGTGTATCCGGCACCAAGGTACGTCAAAAGTGCCAGCCCCGTCGCTGCCGTGTCTGCATGAATGGAGCCGAAACCGTATTTTTCCCGGTCCATGCCTTCCGGAAGACCATTCGGGAGGAAATTCAGTGACCAGTGCCCATCCTCAAACTGGGTCCGGCTCAGATACTGAAGCCCGCGCTGAATGAGTTCTTCCGTTTCAGGATTTCCGCCGGCTTTCTCGATCAGTTTTCGATGGTCCTGCCGCATTCTCTGGCGATACGGAAGGGTCGGCTGGGAACGCAGGCCCGGATCGTTCTGGAGGATCTCCGCGACGGAAGATCCGGCTTCCATTTCCGGTCCGTCCAGGTTCTCTTCCTCCCCGGAGACTTCTGCGAGCCATTCGTCTTCCTCTCTGTCCTGCGGAAGCGGCTCCGTCATGTCGGGCTGGAATCCCATTTCCGGAGTCTCGGATCTTTCAAACCGGAAAACGACGACGTTTTTGAGGATCTGCTCCTTCTCTGCATCCAGAATATTGGAGCCGGCTATCTTTTCCGGCTTTGCCGTCGCTTCGAGCACCGCATCCGAAACTCCGTTTACCGATCCTGCGAGGACCGCCGCCAGATCTTCACCGTCTCCGGCTCGTGCTCCAAGTGTCTGGCCCCCCCGGACATTGGCCGGAGCGTCGGAGACCGTCAGCGTCCGGTCGGATCTCTTTCGCGGTTTCTTTTTGGCCGTTTTCAGACTCGCTGCCCCAGCCGCCAGTTCCCGGGTTTCTCCCAGACCGGAACGCAGCTCGCCAAGTTCCTCGCCGGCACCTCCCGCTTTTTCATCGACTGCCGATTCACCCCAGTTGCCCGCGCGGCCGGAAACGACATTTTCTCCCTTTCGCGATTCTTTGCCGGCAAGCGTTTTTTGCTGGTTTTCGTTCAGTTTTTTGCGGAATCCCGTCTTCTTTGCGCTCTTCTTTTGAGCTTCTTCACGAAGATTCACGGTCCGGCGTTCCACCGATTCTGCCGAGTACAGTTTCGTTTCTGCCGTCAGATTTTCCAATTGCGGGCTTTCCGAGCCGATGACGCCCGAAATCGCGACTTCTGCCGCGATCTTCTGCATGTTGACGAACATTTCATGCGGGCCGTCGCTGACTTCAAGCTCATGCTGAACTTCCTCGATTTCCGAGGTCTGGATCTCTTCTGCTTTGGATCGGGCATCTTCTCCATTTGCTGATCCTGCCGTCTTCTGTTCCGTCTCCAGCGTTTTGTGGACGTCCTCAGCGCGCTTGAGGGATTCGTTGAGATCCTGCGGTTTCACGGGAAGCGGGGCGTTTTCCGGTGCTTCCGAATTTTCCAGGCCGGGACGCATGGTCTGCGGCTCAACGTTTTCTGCCTCCGTCTCGGAATAGTTTTCCTGGAAGACTTCATCTCCTTCCAGGTCGCCATAGTAGAAATCGTTCACGATGATCGGTGTTTTGGAGTGCAGATCGCGCAGGTTCAGCGCAACTTCTTCTTCCCGCTCGAATTCCTGTCCGACGATCGCTTCTTTCATCAGAAAGAAAAGACCGCCATGCAGCAAAAGACTCAGCGAAACACAAAAAATGAGACGTCTGCGTTCCGGTTCGTGCATGAAGCCGAGCCAAAGCAGATACGTCAGCGCAAGCATGAGAATGCCGGCAGCGCAATATAGATTGCGGAATACCGTAAACGGTTCCGGAAACGCAGCATCCGGAGCCACTCGGATCCCCCATCCAAGACACGCCAGACCACAGACCGACCAGAGCAGAAGAAAGATCGCCGGGCCGGCCGAGATTGAGAGCTGATTCAGCATGAATTTCAAAATCATCCTCATTTTGAAAACTTCCTTTGATTCCTGATGTCTGACGTTTTTTCTGAAGGGAGAGCTCCGATCTCTCCCGGACTATTTCGCGGATCCTGAGTCGTTTTTCATTGAGCACATTCTCTCTTCAGGATCATTTTGCTGCGGATACTTTCGCCAAAGATCCTTCTGCCGGTGGTCCTTTCCCACAGGATCTCCCCGAAGATCCCGGTTGGGTGCGGCGCAGAGCTTACTCTTCCCGTGTGATGGTCGAGTAGTTCAGCTCCAGTTTCTGGCAGAGATCCACGACACCAACGACGGCTCCGAACGGGGCGCGTTCGTCTCCGCGGATGACGACGGAGGAATCCTCTTTCGGGTTTTCCCACGCCCCCTGAAGCAGTTCTTCCATTTCCGGGACCGTCCGCTTCACGCCGGCGATGAAGTACTCGCCGCTGCGCGTGATGTTGATGACCAGCGATTTGGGCTGAGACCAGATCGGGACCGCTTCTGCCGCATGAGGAAGCTGAATGTCCAGTCCGGTATCTTCCTCATCGAATTTCGTGGCGACGAGGAAGAAAATGAGAAGCAGAAACACGATGTCGATCAGCGGCGTAATGCTCAGGCTGGCCAGCGCGTTTCCTTTTCGGATCTTTACTGCCATGGGATCACCTGCCTATTTCTGGTTCTTCTGTTTGACGTAGTTTCGGAAATGAGTGGGCGTCAGGCGAGTTTTGCCTTCCAGACTCTCCAGGTATGCCGTGAAATTCACGAGTTTCTGGTCCATCCGATAGAAAAGTTTCTGGATCCTGCCTTCATACCAGTGCGCCAAAATCGCGGCGGGAATCGCGACCGCAAGACCTGCGCACGTCGTGACCAGGGCCGTGTAGATGCCTTGGGAAAGCATTTCCGCTTTGTGGATCCCGACACTCGATGCCGTCGCCATGAACGCTTCGATCATCCCGACGACGGTTCCGAGGAGTCCGATCAGCGGCGTCACCGCGGCAGCAAGCACCAGAAGACGGACTGGACCGTAAAGACGGTTGGCTTCGTTTTCTTTCGCGCTTTCCAGCGCACTCTGAACTTCGCTCATCGGACGGCCGCTCTTGAAAAGCGCAGCCTGCATGACGCGGGAAAGGGCACTCCGGTTTCGGCAGCAGAGAGCGTAAACGGCACGCGGATCCGCTTTCGAAATGACCTGCGCCTCCACATTATGCAGCAGTCTGCGTGGAAGGACCGCTCCACGGCGAAGCGCAATGAAACGTTCCAGACCAACCGTGAGGACCAAAACGGACATGAAGCCGATCGGGATCATCAGGACACCGCCGCGAACCGTCAGTTCCCAGGTAGAAAGAAGTTTTTTTTCGAGGCTGGTTTCCTCATTGGCGGATCTCTGTCCGTTTTTCGCGACTGCGGTCATTTTTGCGTCTGCGTCCGTTTCGGCGTCCGCGTCCGTTTCGGCGTCTGCGTCAATTTCGGCGTCTGCGTCAGTTTCGGCGACTGCGTCCGTTTCGGCGACTGCGTCCGTTTCGGCGACTGCGTCCGTTTCGGCGTCCGCGTCAGTTTCGGCGTCTGCGTCAGTTTCGGCGTCTGCGTCAGTTTCGGCGTCTGCGTCAGTTTCGGCGTCTGCGTTGGCTGTGGCGGTTGGGATCTGTTCCGCGGCTGAAATGTTTTCTTGGAGGAGGAAATGGAAGCTCCACCCCGTCACCAAAAGAAGAAGGAACGCGAACACGAATTTTCTCTTTTTCATTTTTCCACCTGAAATCAGGAAAAAATTTTTTTTGGAAATTAAACTCATCCAGTGATTCAGGCCGAGCAGGGATGAAATGGCCATTTTCCTGCGTCGGCCGGGCGTACAGAAGCGGATCGTGCTCCGTCATCGGCACATGATCCGCTCATCCGCGTCACTCAATCTTCGTGAAGTTTTTTCATTTTTCGCCGAATCAGCTTCACTTTTTCATATTTGGGGAACTTCTGAAGCAGGTCCCTGTAGTGGGTCAGCGCTTTTTCCTTTTTTCCAAGCGCCTCGAAGCACTGCGCGGTCTCGAACATTGCGTCAGCCTGCAGTTTCTCGTCTTCTACGCCGTAGATGACCTGGTAGAAGATCTGGATCGCTTTCTGGTACTGCTTTTGAGCAAAAAGGATCTCTCCTTTCAGGAAAAGGGTCTGGTGCGTGAAGACGGCATCGTTTGCCGCGATGATCGCTTCACATTTGGCGAGAGCCTCTTCCATGTTCTGAAGCCGGAAATATGCTTTCGCCATCTTGAAATTCGTGCGCAGACCGCCTGCCGACTGCGGGTAGATCTCGCAGAATTCGGCACCGTATTTGAGCACGGATTCCCATTTTTCGGTCTCTTCGTAGATCTGGATGCACATTTCCAGCGCGTTTTCTGCGAAGATCTTCTTCAACGCGCCATCCTTGCGGATCTCGTGCAGTTCCTTGAGAGCCTGGCTCGGATTGTGCAGGAAGTAGTGTGTCATTCCCAGCAGGTAACGCAGTTCTGCACGATTCGCGAGGATCTCGGCTTTCTCTTCTTCAGAGATCTTCGCGTCCAGTTCTGGTTCCAGTTCCAGGGAGCGGATGAACGATTCGGTCTCCTGGTACTCTTCGGTGTTGAAGATCGTCCACGCGAGCTTCAGCTCGGAATTTCGGTGCAGGAAATCTCCTTCATCTTCCGGATCTTTCGGCGTTTCGTTCAGGACCCGGCGGAACATCTGATTGGCTTCCGGCATTCTGCCTTCCGAGTACCAGAGCGTTCCCAGCTGGAAGTAGAGCGAACGGAGCAGGACACTTTCAGGGAATTTTCCGTGCATGTCTGCCAGAAGGTCCTGCGCATCCTGCAGTTTCTTCTGCGCCATGAGGACGCGCACCATCTGATTGAACGCCCGTTCCATCGAATCCCATTCCGGGTACTCTTCGAAAAGCTCGCTCAGTGTTTTTTCCGCATCCGCGTACGCTTCCTTTTCGAACAGGCAGCAGGCGATCTCGTACTTTGCTTCCGGCTTCAGCGTCTGGAATTCTTTTGCGTCGGATTCCAGGATCACGTTCCACGCTTCGATCGCGGAATCAAAGTCTTTCGATTCCATCGCGGCGATCGCCTGCACATTGGCTCCGCGTTCCGAGTAATCCGATTTGGGGAAGCGTTTCGCCATCGCTTTGGCGATCTCGACCGCTTTTTCCGTCTGATCCAGCTTCAGGAAACACTGCGAGGCCAGAAGTCCGGCTTCCGGGCAGTTGGGAGCTTCCGGGAAACGTTTCGTGAAGGACTCGAAAGTCTTCGCGGCTTTCTCGAGTTTTTCCATTTCGATCTCGCATCGGCCCTTCAGGAAGAGCAGCTGGGGCGAAATGGCGGAGTCGGGGAATCGCTTCAGACCGAATCCAAGGTTCTTCACGCACTTTTCGTAGTCTTTCGTCTGGAAATAGGCCAGCGACAGATCATAGTAGAGCACGTCGAGTGCCGCATAATCCATCTTGCGAGCTGCGTTTTTCGCTTTGATCAGGTGGGTCTGCGCTCTTCCGAAGTATTTTTTACGCAGTTTTTCGCTCTTTTTTGACTGCGCGTACTCGCGATAGCAGACTCCCAGAAGGTGCCGCAGTTCCACGCTTTCCTTCGCGTCCTTCGATACGGATTTCATGTTTTCCAGAATGAACCGGAATCCGTCACGGTACTGTCCGTCTTTCTGGTAGGCGTGCGCCGTCAGGACTTTCCAGCTGTCGCGTTCATCGGACTCGGGAAATTTCTCCAGAAGCCGTTTACCGCCGTCACGTGCTCCCGCATAGTCGCCGGAGCGGAAAAACGCCATCGTGTTTTCTTCCAGGAATTCGATCTGCATCCGTTCCGGAAGCCGCGAGAAGGCGTCCCAAAGGATCACTTCACCCGAAAGGTGGAGCACTTCGGCATGATCTTCCTTCAGTGCGCGGAGGCGAACTGCCTGAAGCATGGCATCTGCTCCCAGAATGAGCGTACCCGGTTTCTGGTAGAGTCCGAAAAGCTGCCGATACACGGCAACCGCTTCGTCAATGCGTCCGTTTGCCGCGAGAATATCCGCATAGTCGCGAAGCAGCGTTTTGGTCCACTGCTTTTCCGGGACCTGCTCAAGCGTTTCCTGCGCAAGTTTTGCCGAATCGTTCCGCAGGTAGAGCAGCACGAGCTGGTGGACTGCGTGATTCCGAAGTGCCCGGTCTTTTTTGGCGTCCGTTTCTTTGGCGGTACGTTCCCAGAGTTTACGGCATTCTTCGTCATCGTACGGTTCCGCACCCTCGGGAAGATTCTCATTGAATTTCTTCATCGTGAGTGCCTTCTGATAGCACGCATGAAGGTGAACGGTACTGGCCGGGAATTTCTCCACGATCCGTCCGAACATGCCGACGGCTTCCTCGTAGCGTTCCAGCTTCACGTACGTTTCGGCCGTGCGGTAGCAGAAAAACGCAAGATTCACCGCCGGAGCACTTTTCTTCTTCGGGTCGAGCAGGGGAGCGTATGCTTTCGAGGACCAGATCTCGTCAAACTGTTCCGCTGCCAGCGTATGATCGCCGAGCCGGAAATAAATATCGCCGAGAAGCCGCTGGGCTTTGAGTTTCAGGGGCGTCTCCGGATCCCGTGAAATGAGCGTCTGGAGCGTCACCATCGCGCTTTTTTCGTCCGGCTGCTGAAGGTTGAGGTAAACTTCGCTTAGCGTATAGAGTGCCTGATCCTGCTCTTCAAAATGCTGGGTCGCGACGACCAGTTTCAGGTCGCCGAGAGCATTTTCGTAATTTCCGAGCTGAATGTACGCCAGGGCTTCCTGGTAGGAGGCGTCCATCCGATATTTGCTGTCCGGGAAAGACGCACGGATCGTCTGAAACTGCTGGATCGCCATTCGGCAGAGCGCAGCCGCTTCCTGCGTGATGGCGTAAGTTCTGTCCGCTACCGTGTTGACCGTGCCGCGCCGGCTGCCCGTCTGCTGGATCGGGAGCGAGACGGCGTGCTTCAGGAACGTCTTTCCAAGGAAAAGGACTGCCTCATCCTGATTGGGGAATTCACCTTCTGCAATAATTTTCTGGAACGTCTTTTCCGCTTTCGCAAATTCTCCCGTCTGCTGCTGGCAGACCGCCAGATAGTATTCCGCGTAAGCCCGCTGACTGTTTTCCGGGTACTTTCGAAGGAATTCTTCCCAGCCGTCTCGGGCGATCTCGTATTCGCCGCCGGTAGTCAGGGCCATGTTGCCGTTAAATTCCGCGTCTGCAACCAGGGGATCTTCCGCGTATACCGCAGCCTCAAGACCCGGAAAATACGGAATCGCCGTGCAATTTGCGAAAACCGCGGACAAAATCATCGCCGGAAACGTGAAACCGAGCCGAAGATCCGCATTTCGGCCGCGCCATGCCAAAAATGAATTCAATCCCTTCATAAT
>CAZRGJ010000118.1:0-7786 GCA_964599445.1 uncultured Planctomycetaceae bacterium
CAGATGAGATACCGGTACGAAAGACTCGAATCGATCTGGAAGAAACTCTTCCGGGAACGCAAAGTCAGGGACTTCAACAAAGTCGCGACCGTGAATTTCGATGTTCTCGGCCGGGCAAAAGACCTCGCCGAAATGGAAGACTTCCCGAACGTTTCACTCCAGTCCGGAGGTGAAGAGTTCGCCGTCTCGAAACAGGGCGTCATTGCCGCCATCTCGTTCGAATCGCAGATCAACGACGATATGGGCGCGCTCGACATCATCGGCGATGAACTCCTCAACATGATCGTCGATGTTCAGGTCGATAAATTCTGGTCCGTTTTCTGGGGAAAACATGCCGCCAACTTCACCGCCAAGAAAGGAAACCGGATCACCGAGCCTTTGAGCATCGCCGGCCTGACCGCCGCCAAGAAAGCGTTCGGATCCCGGAAAAACGCCAACGGCCGCTTCGTCAACATTCCCGCGAAGTATCTTCTCGTTCCGCTTTCCCTCGAAGATGAAGCATTGAGCCTCTTTCAGTGGAAGTGGGGCGAAGGGAACTTTGAGGGGAATATCCACGTCGGAAAGTATGAAGTCCTCACCGATCCGTATCTCGGCACGGAAGGAGGCTATGCCGGCGCGTCCGATTCCGGATGGTTCATGCTCGGAGACACTGCCCGCTATCCCCTCGGTGAGTATGCCGTCCTGAATGGGTATGAATCCCCGAAAATTCAGGAATCCTGGTACGATCACAAAGACGCCCTCAATCTTCGCGCTTTGGGAACGATCGGATTTCACGCCTATTCGGATAATCTCCCCGCGGTTTATTCCGACGGGTCCGCGCAAGGCTAAAAAAGAAAAGTAAAAAAGTACTAAAAAGTTTTTGAAAAGAGAGTCCAGAGAGAAAAACAATTTCCAAAATGTTTTTCTCTCTCGGCCGCGGCGGCATGACGGGCAGCAAGATTTCTCCCGAAGGGTGAAATCGCGCGTGATGACTTTAGCCGAGCAACTTGGCAACCTTTACAGAAATTCACTCTGCGAGAGAATTTCCTACCCGCGAAGAGTTCACGTTCGTGAGGGAAGGGGCTTTTTGAAAGCCGCCCCTCCCCTCAGACTCCCCTCCCGGAAAACTTTTAGTACTTGGAATATTTTAACATTCAGAAAGGATCACCATCATGTCAGATTACCAGCCGGCTCAGGTCGGATACTTCCTCGGAAACGTAGAATCATTTCCTTTTACTCCGGAAGCGGATACCGCTTCCAATTCCATCATCAT
Organism: uncultured Planctomycetaceae bacterium; assembly: GCA_964599445.1. Taxonomy (GTDB): domain Bacteria; phylum Planctomycetota; class Planctomycetia; order Pirellulales; family Thermoguttaceae; genus RGIG3701. Next base: position 1,253 of record CAZRGJ010000118.1, read on the forward strand.
TTGCGGAAAACTCATCGGCGTGACCCGATACCCGGTCAAAGCCGGTGAAAAAGGCGCGGCGTTCCTCTCGACCCGCCTCTCCGTTTACCACCTCGAACTGGCCGCGGAAGGGACTCCGACCGATGCCGGGATTGAAGTCTATGCCGATTCCAGCGGAAAGGTCACGACCGCCTCCGGAGGAACTCTCATCGGGTGTCTTTATCGCGGGATCGAGGCTGGGGACACGTTCGCACAGGTCGTTTTGTATCCGGTTGGTTAGCAGATAGCAGATAGCAGATAGCTATCCGCTAAAAAAAGAACGTGGTCAAATTTGACCACTATTCATAGTGTCCGCGGCACGCGAGGATGAGAAGCCGGTCAGCTTCCACACGGTAAACGAGACGATGTTCCTGCGTGATCCGCCGACTCCAGGCGTTCAGGTATTTCAGAGCTTCCGGTTTGCCAAGACCTTCCGAAATGCCGGAACGCTGAATATCCCGGATCAGTTCGTTGATCTTTTTCACCATTTTTTTGTCGGTCAAAACCCAATCCATGAGTTGGGAATAGGCCGTTTCGGTGAACTCGATATTCATTCCATGGCCTCCAAAGAGCTGAGGTCAACGGAAACCGTTTTTCCGGCTTGAGCTTCCTGTTCCGATTTTCGGAGCATTTTCAGGTACGCTTCGTTTTTTTCGGCGCGTTCCAGCTCGTTCAGACGGTTCAGGCTGATCAAAACCGCACTGCTCCGGTTTTCGCGAGTGATCACGACCGTATTTTCACGGTCCGCCGCACTTTCCAAAACCGATTTCAATTACCGGCGCGCCTCGGAATAATTCAAAACTTCCAGCATTTTTCACCTCCTTTTTGTTTGCATTGTACCACATTCTGTACAATGTGTCAAGTGGTGAAGGGAATATTTTTAAAGCAGATAGCAGATGGCCGATAGCAGATAGTTGATAGCTATCAGCTATCGGCTATCCGCTAAAAAAAGAAAGAAAACCCATGAGACTGTTTATTTTCCTTTTCCTTTTACTTTTCCCCATTTCCGCCTTTGGGGACCTTTACACCGCGTCGAAAGCGATCATCCGCGTGACGGTCCGAAACGGCACGAAGGGGACCGGCATCGGATCGGGAGTCATCGTCGGATCGGATGGAAAGTTTTACTATGCCCTGACCAATGCACACGTCGCGACCAGTCAGGAGGTGGCGGTCGAGCTGTTCGACGCAGGGACCGTGACGCTTCGGAAAGGAAAGACCGTCATGCGGGATGAGTCGGTCGATCTGGCCGTCATCAAGATCGACTGTGAAGGATACAATCCGTCGATCATTCCGGTCGATCCGTCGTTCACCATGAAACCAGGAGACATTCTCGCGACGATGGGACATCCTGAAGGGCAGATGCCGACCTGCTATTTCTGCACATTCAAAGGTTCCGATCCGGCCATGGGTCTCTACTTCAACCCGCCGCCGAAACAGGGAAGATCCGGGTCTCCCATGCTTTCGCCCGACGGAAACCGCGTCGTGGGGATCGTTTATGGATACCTTACAGAATCCCCAAACTATGGGCTGGCCGTTCCGGCGTCGGTCGTCGCCGATTTCGTCAAGGCGGGAATGGAAGGAAAAAAGCGTGAATCAAGGTGGAAAATTCCGAAAAGTGCCGTGAGAGTCAATCTAGCCGAACATTCTGTCCTTGAAAACCCGCCCGCGCCGGAACCTGAAGAAACTCTTCAGCGTCCGTTTCGACTGGAAAAGGAAACTCCGGAAACGGTCCGTCCTCCCCGGTTTCGGCTTCGGTTTCAGGATCGCATCCGCCAGCGGTTTCCCATCTTCCGCGGACCGCTGACTCCGGAAGGTCCCCTGCCTCCCGAACCTGCCGAGCTGTCCAGTCAGCATATCGGCCAACTTTCCGACTCTGGAAAGTTTACGCTCTGCCAATACCAGTGTCCGGGAGGAAACTGTCCGACTTCGCCGGGTCCTCCGAATGTTTTGGAAAACTTCCTCCCGGACCAGCCCATCTGGGTCGAGATCATACCGCCGCCGGATGCGAAACCGGAGCCGGATGCGAAACCGTCTGCGGGTGCGAAACCGGAGCCGGATGCGAAACCGTCTGCGGGTGCGAAACCAGAGCCGGGATCGAAACCGTCTGCGGGATCCCAGCCTTCCGGCAATGCAGAACCTCCGGACGTTCCGAAGTCTGAAAACGTGCCGCAGTCCGCGGATCTGAAACCATGGGAGGATCGGCTTTTGAAGCTGGAACGGACTCTGGCCGCGCTGACGGACTTTTTGAGGAAGCAGGCGGAAGAAAGTGCCCAGCCGTCGGCGTTTCTGGATCGGACGACCATTTCGGACGGTTTGGAAACCGGAGTCAAAGAGGGTCTGAAAGACGGTCTGAAAGAGGGCATTTCCGCAGGAGCGCAAACCGTTTCCGAATCGCTATCCGCCCAGCTTTCACCCCTTTCGGAAGACTGGAAAACGACGACGTCGGAACTTCGGACCGGCATTCAGACCGCGCGGGAAACGATCGCCGCCGCAGGTGCTGAACTTTCCGAACTCTCCGACGTCTCCGACTCCGCAAAGCAGATCGCCTCGGACTTCCGGCTTTTCGGATGGATTTTCGCCGGAGCGGTCATTTTGTGGGGAGTGGTAAAGCTGGTTTTCAAGTGACGCGTCCCGCGTCACTTGAAAACCGTGGAAAGCTGGGAAGCGACGCGAGACGCGCCGCCTCCCAAACTTGGAAACCGAGAAAGATGCAAAGATGAAACTTTTCAACTGGTTCAAGAAGAAAACTCCCCGGAACTTTCCGACCCCGGAAAGTTTGACGGCCGGAGTGCTGCGGTCCGTTCAGGGGAATGAACGCGCCCACGATCACTTCGCCGGAGGGAATGTCGATGTGCCGAACAGTCTCCTCGTCTCCGAGGCAGAAAGAGCCAGACTCCGGTCATGGTGCAAAAAAGAATACCTCGACAATGCGCTGGCAAGAAACCTCGCAAGGAATTTCGCTCTCGGTGTCTATGGCATCGGTCCGGAATTGCAGATCATCGCAGAGGATCCCATCTCCGCGAAATGTGAATCCCTCTGGAAACAATGGCGGAAAAGTGTTCAGCTCGACTGGAAGATCTACACCGCGCTGGAATCCCTCTTCTACGACGGTGAGGCTTTTTTCCATCTGTACGAAGATCCAAAGATCCCAGGCTCGCTCAATGTGGAACTGATCGAAGCAAGACGAATTCAGGAACCTTACGGAGGCTCCTGGCTTGAAAACCAGCTGGAAGGGATCGGGTACAATCCGTATGGCGATCCCGTCTGGTATCATGTCCTGAAAGAATCCATCGATCCGAACCATGGACACGCTCTGGAGTACGACATCCTCCCAGCTGATACGGTCTGCCACCTTTACTTTGAAGACGTCGTGAATCAGCGAAGGGGACTTCCTCTGCTCCAGAGCGCTCTGGGAATGCTCGCAAGCCTCCAAAGGATCACCGATGCAAGCCTCAACGCCTGGGAGCTTGCCGCGAAAATGAATCTCGTCATTCAGACCGGAATGGATGCCGCCGATTTCATCCAGTGCGTTCCCAGGAACTATGACGCGGATGAAGGGCAGACTAAGGTTGAAGCCTTCAAGACCATTCCCGTTCCTGAAGGAGGCGGAATGACCTTCCTCGCGACAGGAATGTCCATGAATCAGGTTCGGAATGAACATCCGAATTCCCAATTCGGCGAGCATGTGTACACGTTTCAGAAGATCGCAGGGCTGGCAGGCGGACTTCCCGAAAACCTCTCCACCGGCTCAAGCGCGAACTACAATTTCTCCTCCGCTCAGCTCGATTACCAGCTGTTCGCGCGTTTCGGAGGAACGGCCCAGAAGAAGATCGAAACCATTCTGAACTGCTTCCTCTTCGCCGCACTCTGCTCGCAGGAAAATTCCGCTGCGGAAGTGACCGCGCTTCTGGATCAGTTCCCAACCCCGGAAAGGTTGCCGACGGAGTGGTTTTTCCCCAATATGATCCACTCCATTGACCGAAGTCAGAACGCCTCAAGCGATGTGCAGCTCCTTCAGGCTGGACTCCTCACACATCGGGAGTATTGCAAGAGGTACGGGATCGATTATGAGGCGCATATGAGGGATTGGAGAGAAGAAAGAAAAGAAACAGAATATTAAAAAGTTTTTGAAAGGAGAGTCCAGAGAGGAAAACAATTTTCAAAATGTTTTCCTCTCTCGGCCGTGACGACATGACGGGCAGCCAGATTTCTCCCGAAGGGTGAAATCGCGCGTGGCCGGTACGACCGGCGGCGAATGGCGCTCCCGCGCGAGTTCATGAATCCGTTCGCCAGGTCATGAAGTTCACCGGAGCGGCCAACGAGTCGCGGTTTCGTGCCTGTGCGCGGGAGCGCAGATCGCCCGCCGCGGCTCGCGGCCTCCCCTCCTGGAAAACTTTTGATATTCAGGACTTTTGATTTTTAAGTTTTTTATGGGACGCAAACGACTTTACTCGACCGAACAGGCCGCCCAGCGAAACCGGGAACTCTCCGCAAGACGAAGCCGGGAACAAAACGACTCCGTCAAGGAGATCGGACCCCTTCCGGAAGTGGAAGATCCGCAAAGAAAGGAACGCTGCCGGGAGTCCCTCCTCCAGTTCATGCTCACCTACGGAGGATCGCCCGAAGCGGAAGAATGCTTCATCTTCACCAACCCTTTCTGCGATGAGCAGGTCTACATGATCGAAACCCTCGAACAAATTCTCAAGTTCGGAGGGGAAATGCCCCTGTGCATCTTTCGCGGAGGATGCAAGACCACCATCTGCGAATGGGGGATCACCTGGGCCATGCTCTACGGCTGGCAAAAGTTCGGCGTCGTCGCGGCCGCAAGCCTCACCATGGCGCGAAACATCATCCGGAATATCAAAGTCCTCCTCGAACATGACCCGCTGCTTGCCGCCGATTTTCCCGAAGCCTGCTTTCCCATCCTCGCTCTGGAACGGACCGTCCAAAGAGCACGCGCTCAGGTCCTCGACGGTGAACCGACGGAAATCCTATACGGAACGGACATCATCCGCCTGCCAAGGATCGAAGGCGCCGATTCCTCCCAGGCCATCGTTCAGGGAGTCGGCGCCGATTCCTCCTTCCGCGGATTGCGTGTCGGGAAACAGAGGCCAACCGTCGTCCTGATCGACGACCCACAAAGTGACCGCTCCGCAAGAAGCCTCACCCAGACCGAAGCCCGATGGAATAATATAGCCTCCTCCATGAAAGGTCTCGCTGGCCCCGGCGTCGCCCTGGCCATGGCCGCCACCGTCACCGTCATCCGAAAAGGAGACCTCGCCGAAAAGATCCTCGACCGCTGGTCCGGAAAACGTTTCGGGATCCTCCGCTCCATGCCCAAAAATATGAAAGCGTGGGACGAATACGCCGATGAGATGGACCGAAACCGGATCGAGATCTCCGACGTTAAAAAAAGGATCGAACTGAATAATCTCTACTATCTCGAACATCGTGCCGAACTGGATGAAGGAGCGGAAGCCGCCTGGGATTCCAACTTCGCGGAAAATGAAGTCTCCGCCATTCAGCACGCCATGAACCTCTACTATTTCGACCGGGAAGCGTTCTGGTCCGAGTACATGAACCTGCCCGTCGATGAAGAAAACGACGCGGAAAACCTCATCGAGGATGACCTCGAAAAAAAAGTCAGGAAAGAACTCAAAAAAGGGACCGCCCCCGAAGAGACCGTCTGCATTACCTGCGGGATCGATATTCAGAAAGACTGCCTCTTCTGGATGGCTGCCGCATGGAGCAACGAATTTTCAGGTCACGTTCTCGATTATGGACGCTACCCCAAAGGACGGCTCAAAATGGAAAACGTCTGCCCCGGAAAAAGCCTCGAGGAACAGGTCAGCGTCTGCCTCCGGAACCTCGCGCAGGAACTGAAGGACCGACTCTATTTCAGAGACGGGGCCCGCGAAGAACTCAACATCGACAAAGTGATCGTGGACGCGAACTGGGGCGCCGTCACCAATAACGTCAAAAAAGTCTGCCGACAGTTCCGTGGATGGCTCGAACCTACGTTCGGATGGGGAAAAGGCCCCGACTCCAGATTCTTCGGAGCAAGAAAAAATCCCGGTGAAGAACGCGGACCGGAATGGAAAAAACCGCTCATGAAACGTGGGGAGATCGTCCGTGCGTACACCTACAATACCAACTGGTGGAAGTCCTTCGTCCGACTTCGGATCAAAACCGGGATCGAGGGAAAAGGCTCCCTCTCCTTCTACGGCGGCGCGGATCACACCCACCAGAAACTCTGGAAACACCTCCTGGGCGAATCCTCCTCGAAACTTGCCGGACAGTACGGAACCATCGATAAATGGGTCCTCAAACCCGGTGAGCCAAACCACTGGTGGGACTGCCTCGTCATGGCCGCCGTCGCTGCCTCCGCCATGAAGATCCAGCCCCCCGACTTTCAGGAAAAAACGCCAAAACCCAAAAAGAAAAACTCCGGATGGATCCTTTGATCCGGTACGGCCGGACGTAGATGTTTCAGAGTTTTCCGCCTAAAGGTCCCAT
>CAZRGJ010000119.1:0-7677 GCA_964599445.1 uncultured Planctomycetaceae bacterium
GCAAAATCCAGATCATCCGACCTGGGGAGGACGCCGTCCAGGTCAGGGCCGTCCGAAAAGCGAGGACAAAAAGCAGGCGGTCCAGATCCGTTTTTCCGCCGCCGAAAAGTCTCAGCTTGAAACCGCCGCAGCCCTTTCCGGCAAAACCTTCAGCGCCTTCGTCCGCGACGCCGCGCTGCAAGCCGCGACCACTCTTTCCACGCCGGAAAACTGACCCGGTCCTCCTCCCTCCCAAGTGCCGCCCCCGCGGCACTTCTTGTTTGGAGAAATGAAAATTCCCCGTCACGTTAAACGGAAAATCGGAGACTTCAGGCAAATTTCACACCGGTTATATCCAATCCGGGACTGTAAAACAGCACTTCTTTGCCTGTAGTTTTCATTCCGGCCGAATAGTGGATGGAAATTTCTTTATTCAAATTCCCCGCAAAAATCCCCCCTTCCCCTCGGGTTCGAATCCCATGTCCTCCGTTTTTTATTTCTTGACTGAATAGAATTTTGATCTTTTAGTACGTATTTCTTAGACGGTACAAAGTTTCCTTCAGCGCACAAACTGTCCGCACGTTTGGCAATACATTTAAAATCAGAAGATCTTTCCAAAAAAAGTCCGCCCCTCCTGTTGAAATGGAGAGGCGGAAGGAACAGGAAGAATGAATTTTACTCAGCGTCAGGGAACGAGCCGGACGGCAGCCTGACAGGCCGGACCGAGGGTGACTTCGCAGAAATCGCCGTCAAATTTCACTTCGCACTTTTCCCGGGAGTAACGGCAGCCGGTCTCAAGACCATTCGGAACGAGTGTTTCCGCCGACGCAGCCTTTCCGCGGCCGTTTGTCGGGATGCGGAATGTTTTGCTTTCCGTCGTCGAGAAATTATAGCACGTCATGTACCGGGAACCGTCCTTCGCGTCCGTCACGAACGCGTCGGCGGGCAGGTCGGAAATGTTTGCCGGAACGCCGTCCACGTGGCCTTTCCAGAGACGCATCGCCTCGCCGATCGACGTGAGGTGGCTCTCGAACGGACCGACGTTGATAGCCTGTTCGTTCACCGCCTGGAAGTAGCAGACGTACACCAGACCGCATTCTTCCCAGTTACGCATCAGCCCGTTAAGCATCTTGGCGGCGTAAAGCCCCTCGACGATCCCTTCCTTGCGGTACCACATGTACCAGAGGTTCCACTCGTCGTAAGAGATGCCGATGTTTGCAGGCACATTGGAGCGGAAATTCTTCAGTGCTCCAATCGCGTGATCCACACCGCGGGAGATCTCATCGTAAAGCGCGGCGGTCGTCTCGGGGGTGGAATAGTCGTAAATCGAACGCCAGTGATCGTACCGATGGTAGGAGATGACCGGCGCAATGTCCGAAAGCGGAACCGCGGAGTTCTGGATCCAGGCATTCGTGCTCGGATAGTGACCGGACGCGATGATCTTCAGCGAGGGATCCTCTTTAAGCATCGCCTCCGCATGAGGACGCACCATCGCTGTGTACCCTTCCGGACTCTTCGGCCCTTCCATATGCGCGTGCCCCATTTCGTTGCCGAGCGACCAGAGTTTCACGCGGCCATTGCACGCTTTCACCCAGTCGACCGAGTCCTGCGGACTCTCCCACGAGGCGTTGATGGTGAAGAACGGCTGGGCACCGATCTTTTCGCACAAAGCGAGAATATCTTCCATGCCGATGTCGTTTGAATCGTATCCGAGCGAATGCGGCTGCGTTTCGATCTCGGTGTAGGACTGGAGCGGCGCACGTTCATCCGGATCTGCGATCAGACCGTCGCGCCAACGGTATTCTCCCGCGAAATTCCCGCCCGGCCACCGAACGAGCGAGGTGCCGATGTCGCGCAGGTTCTCGACCACGTCCGCACGCATTCCGTGGAAATTGTCCGCCGGCATCAGCGACACCGCGCCGACCGCACAGTATCTCTTTCCCTTCACGCCGACGAAGATCTTCGCCATGGTGTCCTTCTCGACCGTGAGATCCAACGCGATCCGCGTCCAGGTTCGCGCGTCTTTCGTGTTGACCGTGAATTCACGCTCGGCAAGAACGTTCCCAGCTTCATCGGCAACACGCAGGACCATCACGGAATCCACCGGGTGCATCGTGCTGACGACCGCCTTGAACGTGTGCGCCACGCCGCCGCGGATGCCGATATTTCCCTGACAGATACCCGCTTCGCCATTCGATTCCAGAGAGCCGATGACCTGACTGCCATGCTCATTCTGACGCCACATCCGACTTCTTGCCGCATGGCGAGTGCAGCTGAACGTTGCATGATGATAAAACGCCCGCGTGCCGTACGGCTCCCACATCATCAAAACGCCTTCACGGGAAGGTTTCCCGGCAAACTTGCGGTTCTTCACCAGCTGCGCAGAAAGTCCGCCCTGCACTGCCGAGCGCGTGTGCTCGATATTCTGCCCGAAAAGGAAGGCGGGGATCGGCTTTTTCTCAACAGAAACCATTTCCGCATGGGTAATCGGGGCAAGTGTCGCAAAAGCGAAAAACACGATCGCGGCCAACACTGTCGTTTTCAATATCTTTTTCATGAAACTCTCAAAACTAAACCATTGCTTATTCCGACAACCGCGTGCCAGGGGACCATAGAAATACCATTTTATACTAAATTCAAAAATTCTGCAAGGGGGTATATGAAAAAAATCGGAACGGTTCACGAAAAACCGCTCCGACGTTTCAGATTTCAAAATCGGAATGTTGGGAAAGACCGAGAGGCTCAGAACGCCCGCTTTTTGCGAACGAAGAACAGTCCTGCGGCTCCAAGCACGAGCAGTGCCCATGTCGCGGGTTCCGGGACGGAAGGATCTGCGCTGATGAATGCCTGAAGCGTATTCCCAACGATGGCGAGTTCCCAGTTCGCTGTGTCTGCTGCTAACAAAATGTCCGTCCAGAATGCCGAGTCCGCGTACTCGCCCCAACCGCCGTTCGCCTCGATCAGCGTGTAGGTTTTGGACGTGTCTGCGTCGGTGAAAAGCAGCTCGAGGACCGCATCGTCCGCAATGTCCAGCGCACTTTCGCTGCCGAGGATCAGCAGGTCGGAAGCGTCCGCACCAAGCTCAAATACGAGCTTCGCGCCGTCGCCGACCGTAAAATCACCGTTGACGGTCAGCGTTCCGATCCCGTCGCCCGGCGAGAAGACCGCACCGTCCGCGATGGCAAGATCGCCCGACAGAGTGCCAACAACATTCGCACGCCCTGCCGAAACGTTCAGACTGGAGGCCTCGAAACCGTTCGCGGTATTGAGCGTCAGCGTCCCTACGCCCGACTTGACGGCCCGCCCCATGCCGGTGACTTTACCGGAGAAAGCTTTCCCAGCCCCCTCGGCAACGTTCAGATCCAGCGTTCCATTGGCTTCGAGCGCGATCGGTGCCTTCACCGCGAGCGCATCACCGGAGAGTCTCAAAACGCCTTCGCTGACCGTGAACTGACCGGTAAACGTGTTCGCAGCAGCGAGTTCGAGCATACCGCTACCTGTCTTTTTGACCGCAGTCGGACGGGTCTCCTGCGTTTGCGTATTGATCGTCGGATCGGCAACCACGCCCGAAATGATCAGGTCGGGCAAATCGTCGGATACGCTGGCATTCGCGCTGGTAATGTCCTGAATATTCAACGTCGAAGTCCCGTTCTCAATATTTTCCGTAATGTCGCCGAAACCAATCACCGCGTTGGGACTGTTCGGAGCCGACGTGAACCGGACCGGCGCAGCCGCGGAACCGTCATCGTTTCTCAAAACGTTCACATTGTGCAGCTTGAACGCCTTCCAGACCGCGTTTCCGTCGACCGCGTGAAGCTCCGCCCCGTCTTTGAACGTCGTGTTCTGAAGGTAATTGTACACCGCGCCCGTGTTGGAGATTTTCCCTCCGTCCACGACGAACTGGACCGCATTGTTCGAGTGTGCGTTGGCGAAAACGTCCTGCGCACCAAGACTCAGCTCGGCACCTTGATTGACGAAAACACTCTTTCCATTCTGGACGGCCCCCAGGGAGGAATTCGTGCTTGCGATAATTTTTCCCGCGTTAATGGTCACGTTTCCTCTGAAATTGCTGTTGGCCGCAGTAAGGACCATCGTTCCGGCACCGTCCTTGACGATTCCATGGTTGTTCCAAAGCCGGGCGGAGACGATCAGGTCATTCCCGTCGGCAGCGGTTCCTTTTGCGACGTCAAACGTAATGTTCTGCCCGTGAAGATTGAATCCGTTCGTTCCGCTGATGTAGTTCGCCGCACCGCCGGTCGAGATGAATTTTGTCGTGGAATTGTTGACGAAATTCAGATCAACCTCCGACGAATTGCCCGTATTAAACGTTCCGCCGCCGCTTGCGCCAAATGTGATGTTCGTCTGGTTCGAGAGCCAGATCTGATTGGCACTGCCCGTGTAAGCAAATTTAAGGGAACCCGCATTATCGATCAGGATGTCTGAGCCGGAATAATATGCCGTGCTGTTTGTGAGATTGTTGAGCGTCAGATCCGCACCGTCAACGACCAGTTTCCCGGCATTTCCGTCCATCTGGAAATTCGCCATCGGGATCGTGAACGGCCCGTCGCCGGAGACTTTCAGCGTGCCGGAGCCGGAGATATTCCCGCCGTTCCAGACCGTTTCCTCTGCCGGAGCCGCGATCTCAAACACCGCGCCGGAAGCGATGCTCACCGCGCCCGTCCCCGTCGTGGAAGCGTTCGTCAGACGGAGCGTTCCCGCCGTGACCGTCGTTCCGCCGGTGTACGTGTTCGCGCCGGAAAGTGTCAGCGTTCCGGTCCCGATCTTCTCCAGAGCCATGCTTCCCTGAAGCATTCCCTTGAATTCGGACGTCGCATTATTCGCGCCGACGATGAGTTTTCCGCCTGCGGCACTGCTGGTCACGACGCTCCACGTGTCGGCCGAAACGAGTCCGTTGACCGTCTCGGTATGGCCGTCCAGGTCCAGCTTGGAGCGAAGCCGGGTATCCTCCCACGACATGAGGACCAGATTTCCTACGGAAGACACGCCTGCGGTGAGTGCGTCCGGGATCTGTTCGTCAGCCTGGAGGTAGACCGAACCGCCGTAATTCGTGACGCCGCTGTTATTGTACATGCCGGAGTTGCCGATCTGCGTGTTTCCGGCATAGTTGTTTTTGTTCGCAGTGGTATTGTTCAGATAGACGGAAGAGGCGGCACTCGGAGCGATGAGTAAGGCCCCCGTGCCGGTGATCTGGTTGTTAAAGTACAGTTTTCCCTGATTGCCCTGCCATGCGTGAGACCCGATCGCCGTATCGCCCGCCAGCGTGACCATCCCGTTGAGGTTCACGACGGTAGAGGAATTCTGTAAGCGGAATTTGCCCGTCTTTTCGGTGCCGTTGGCGTTTCCGCTGATGACAATATTGCAGTTCAGATCCGTGGAAGAGTCAAAATACAGCTGGGCATTGCCTCCCGTAACGTTCAGCGTATCCGCAGACGTCAGATCGGCAAGTTTCTTACCGGAGGGCAAACCGTTGATCCCGGCCTCCGTGGGTTTCACGCGGTTCGTCAGCGTGTACGTTTCCGCGAACGTCGAGTCCGTCATGGGAAATGCCGACGCAAGCGCGAGAAGCAGACCGGCAGAAACACACTTGCCCATCGAAACGCGGGAAGGAAGGAGGAAGTCACGATCGCAGTAAATGGACATAAATCAACTCCGTACTCGGTAAAACAGGAAAACAGTTTTGTGAACGGTTTTTGTATTGAAAACCCAACACAAAATAAAATCATGTACTAATTATACACCAACCCAGCATTATTTTGCGAAAATTTTCAACAAATCTCTAAAGTTTCTCTAAAAAACAGTACCAAATATACCGTTTCATACAGTTGAAACGAAAAAAGCACGGAGTCCGGAAACTCGAACACCGTACTTTTGGGGATCTCTCCAATCTCACGCCCGCTTTTTGCGAACGAAGAACAGTCCCGCACATCCGAGGACCAACAGTGCCCACGTTGCCGGTTCCGGAACGGAATCCGACGCGCCGAAGACCGCCTGAAGCGTGTTGCCGGCGACCTGAAGCTGCCAATTTGTGTCTGTCGCCGTAGTCAGAAGGTTCATCCAGAATGCCGAATCCGTATACTCGCCCAACCCCTCTTCCGCCTCGATCAACGTGTAGGTCCTGGTCGGGTCCGCGTCGGTAAAGAGCAGCTCGAGAACCGCATCGTCAGCAATGTCCAGCGTACTCCCGCTGCCGAGGACCAGCAGGTCGGCTGCCGCGTTGCTGAGATCAAAAACAAGATGTGCATCGTCATTGACCGTGAAACTGCCATCAATGACTGCTGTACCGGAGGTCAGGTTAAGTACACTCCCTTCAGCCATCGAGAGGGACGAAATGCTCAAAGCCTTCGCGGGATCCGTGTACGCGACTTCCAAGACGGCATTTTCACCGATCGTGACCATTCCCGTGCCGAGAGTTCCGTCACCAGTCACGAGAAGTTTCCCCGCCTCGATCGTCGTTCCGCCAACGTACGTGTTCACCCCGGAAAGAGTCAGCGTTCCCGCTGTGTTTTTCACGAGACCGATCTTGGACTGATGCGCATTCACACCGCCAATGACACCGGCGAAATCGCCCTGCCCAACCGTCAGGATCGAGAAGTTCGTCGTGTTGGCATTCACGGAACCGGACGCTCGAGCGATGGAACCGGCGACGCCGTTAAGTGTTCCGATCTCGAAAGTCGTGATCTTCGCGCTGTTCCCTTCGTGGATGAGTCCCAGAGTGGCCCCTTCCGCCAAAGAAACCATCGCGTTGGGGAGAGAAACATCCGCGGCACGGTCCGAATTATTCATCGTGTACCCAACATGCAGGGCCTGATTCTTCGCGATGCTGATCGTCCCGCTGTACGCCTGCGCTTCGCTGCTTCCCAGCGCAAACCGGCTGGTCAACGTGACGGAGATCGGTCCGTCGCCGGAGATGGAAGGTACATAATACAAACCAAAATTGCTCCCCGCAAGCTCAAGCTGGGAATTGGACGGAATGTTCAGCGCACCGCGTCCTAGGGAACTGTTGCTCCCGGAGAGCTTGAGCGTCGCTTGGGAAAGAGTAAAACTGCCGTCGTATCCGGAAGCATCCCCCGACAGCGCAACGACCGCGATGGCCGAGCCGTTCCCCTGGATCGTCAGATCGCCCGGTCCGGAAAGGACGGAATTAAACGTCAGTGTACGTTTGAAACCGTCGTCGATGTCGATCGTGGAATCACTCGCGACGAACATATTTCCGTTCAGAGCAAACGTCTTTCCCTGCTCTCCATGATGCAGGAACCCTCCGTCGAGGATCATGTCGCCGGCAGTCGCATTACTTTTGAAAATGAATCGGGAACCGGAGGCCATGACGAGCGTTGAAGGGAACGCCGTGCCCGTCGTTTCGAGCCAGTAATTCTGATTCATCGCCGCCGCGTCGGCGGAGGACACGTAGCAGACGTCTCCTGCTTCCGGAACTCCGGCATTTCCGTTCTGATCGCCCCACTTGCCGTCCGCAAGCCATTGCGAGCGCCCCGGGGACCAGAGGTAATCTGCCGTCCGGGAACTGATTTCCTGAAGCTCCAGCCCATTGAACATGGTGAACTTTTTGCTGCCGACCGCCGCGGTCAAAGACGCGCTGGACGTTCCCGGCTTGGCATACTGTGTGAAAGACCAGGTCGACGTGTCGCTCAGTTTCGAGTCATGCTCACAGGAAAACAGAAG
>CAZRGJ010000120.1:0-2958 GCA_964599445.1 uncultured Planctomycetaceae bacterium
GAACAGTAAACGCATTCATTTTCTGTACGGATCGATCAACAGCATACTCCGAAAAACAGGAAACGGCCTCCTCTGCCTTCTGCTCATCGCTGCCGTTCTGTCTCTACTCCCGGGAATGCCGTCTGCGGACATTCACGCAGAAATCATCGATGAGGTAGAAGAGATCGACCTGGGAGACCTGAATGAAAGCGAAGGTGAGGAAGAGATCGCCGACGAACCGGAAGAAATCGACCTGGGAGACCTGAATGAAAGCGAAGAAGAGGAAGAGATCGCCGACGAGCCGGAAGAGATCGACCTGGGAGACCTGAATGAAGGCGAAGAAGAGGAAGAGATCGCCGACGAGCCGGAAGAGACTCCTGCACTGAAATCGAATTCAAAATCCGACTCCAAATCCAAAGGCACACAGAAAACGCCGGGATCCAAACCTGAAAAAGTTTCAGGAAGCGGTTTCTCATGGGGAAACGCTCTTTGGGGAAATAGCGGGGATCCGAAAAAAGACGAAAAGTCTGCACCTCAGGAGAAAAAAGCGTTCGCAGCCGGCAAAAATGCGGATACGAGCACGGAAAGCATACTGGAAGGGCTTCGCGGCAAAAAAAAGACGAACGACACAAAGTCTGAAGAAAGCGCAGAAACCGAAGCTGAGGAAACTCCGTCCGTCGAGTATCCCCTGGAAAGCCTGATCCCGTCAGAAACCGCCATCTTCGTGCGGATCTCGTCGATCCGGGAATTCAATGCCCGTCTGGAAAAACTGACGGAGACGAATTTCCTCCGGCTGCTGAAGTCCCTCGGCAAAGGCGAATACGCGAAACAGCTGGAACCGGACCGACCGATCGGCGTGGTGCTCTTCCCGGTAAAAGGCGCATTTCAGTGGGCCGCATTCATTCCGGTAAAACGGTACCGAAAATTCGCGGAACTGCTCGGTGCGGACGTTTCGGAACTTCCGGAATCCATCCCGGACGGAACGGTCTCCATGCTCTCGCCGACGCTGTGTGCGGTACCATACTGCGGACACGCGGTCCTGGCACCGAACCCGATGCTTCTCTCATGGGTCCAGCGCAGTCTGAAGTTCAGTGCATCCCGTACCTTCACCCCGTGTGCCGTGAAAGATCCAACGGTGAGCATCGAGCTGACGAACGCACTGATCCAGTGGCTGACGCGGCGCGGACGGATCGGTCTGGAAGAATTTGCGCCGGTCTTTGGTCCCGAAATGGCGAAACTGCAGGAAAACAGTGAGCAAATGGCACTCGCGCAGCAGTACTTCGACCGGATCAATGAATCGATCTCCTGGCTCGACGCAAACATTGAGAGTGCACGGATCGATCTGACGGTCGGCGAGACGGAAAGTATTTTGAGTACGGCCTTCCTCCCTAAAGCAGGAACCCGTCTCGCGGGGCTGCTCCAGGATCCGTTCCTCCCGCTGATCTCCACGTCGCTTGAAAACGAAAACTTCCTGAAAGTCGCCCCGGCCTATCCTGCCTCTCTAATCGGTCAGGTCGACCTTCCGCCCGCGACGGCAGAGCGGCTCAAAGCTCCGTTCAACCGGATCCGCCACGTCGAATACTCACTCACCACGCCGCCGGAAAACGGCAGTCTTGCCGAAGGCTGGTGCTTCTTCCTGGAAGTCGATGATGCGGAAGCGTTCGTTCGCGAAACGATCCTCCCGCAGGCAGAAGAAATCGGCACGAAACTCGGCGCAAATACGCTCGGCGAACTCGGAAGCGAAGCACTCCAGCGCAATGCGGAACGCCGACTGGACCGCCAGATGAACCGCCGCCGTCCACCCCGAAGATACGCAGATCCGGAAAAAGCCAGTGAACGCGGTCAGGTGATCGGAAGTCTCATCGGAGGTCTGGTCGGCAAAGCCGTCGCGTCGAAAGAAGCCCTCAAAAAGCAGGACCTCATGGGCTTCGACCTCTACGTTTCTGACCTCGTGCAGTTCACGCAGCTGAAAAAACTGATCCGCCAGCAGGAAGAAGGAACTGCCCCGCCGGCGAGCGCGATGTTCCAAAATGCAGATCCCGGCCAGATGGTCGGCAAACTGATCGACGGGATCATCAGCGGGGAAGCGAATCTGGATCTTCAGGAACTCATGGGCGGCGGCATGAACGGCACCGCAGGAAACCTTGCGGGAACCGACGAAAGCAAAGATGCTCCGCTTGCCGCTACCCGAAATTTCATGGTCGTTCTGGATCCGAATCATCTTCTCGTCGTCCCCGGAAACGATGCCGTCCTGTTCGACGCGGTACGTCTCTGGAATTTTACCCGCGCAAAGTACCTTTCGCCCGCACAGCCCAAGACTCCGGAAGAACTGGCCGCAAGGCGCAATATTCCGCCGTACATGCCGAACTACCAGTCGCTACCTCCGACTCCGCCGCGAGAAGAAGGATCCCGCTGGCATGAAAGCTGGCAAAATGTCCGCGAAAGTATTGAATTTCCGGGCCGCCACCACGTTCGTTTCGCCTCGGTCCTCAGTCCTGAAGAAACGATGCGGACGCTGGAATTCGCGAGCCGGGTCTACGGATTTGAGATCCCGCAGAATATTCGGAAAACGTTTCCGGCCGAGCTGCCGCCGATCCTGAGCGTCTACACGACGTCGGGGAATGCCGGAAGTACATTCACGACACTTCCGCATGAAATGAGCCGCAGCCAGTTCCAGAAACTCATCGCCAACCTGCCGATGCTGCTCGCAAAATAAAAATAAAGAGGCATTTCGCCCAATGTCCGTCAAAAGAAAGCCGGCGAACGTGATCTTATTTGGGATTTCCGTTCGTCGGCCTGATTTTTTCAGCAAAGGAACTCAAAAAAACGGCGCAAGCTCCGAATACGAGGTTACGGAAATGGCGCTTTTCATCAATTCATCAAGCCGCTCAAGGTTCGTGATCTTCTGGATCTTTTCGCGTTCCGCGTCCGTAAACTCTGCCGGAAATTTCGATTTCAGAAGCATCGAAACCGCTTCTA
>CAZRGJ010000120.1:3058-7158 GCA_964599445.1 uncultured Planctomycetaceae bacterium
CTCGGCCTTCTACTCGGCCTTCTACTCGGCCTTCTACTCGGCCTTCTACTCGGCCTTCTACTCGGCCCTCAGCGCGGCCTTCAGCGAGACCTTTTTGGATGGCGTATTCCAAGTGGTCGGCTTCGTCGCGAATAGCTTTTTCGCGGGCGAGGGCGCGTTCACGGCGGCGCTCATCGCGAGTGAAACGCGAATAGATCCGGTGCGTCTGTTTCAGTCCCGGTGTGCGTGTGAGCAATCTGTCCATTTCCGCCTCCGTTTTTTGATTTGCGTTAAGTAAATAGTCGATCCAGTTTCGAAGCAGCTTGTCTGCCTCTGGAACCTCTTTCATGCCGGAAAATACTGGCTCCTGCTTTTCATCGGTGAGTTCCAGCGTATGGATCAGTGCATGGTCTGTGAACTGCACGGACGGATCGGATCCCGCTCGCAAAGTGAACACATTGTGCACCTGCGGAAGCTGCGGGAACAGTGTGAATCGCGTCAATACGATCGACACGACCGGCCGCAATTTTATGTAGTTTTCGCCTTCACCGATTTGCGTTGAGTAAATCTGACTCCAATAGTACAGCACGCGGTTCGTGAAACTCTGACCGGGGACCAATTGCATTTCAATGTCGTAGAACGAACCGTTTTCGTCGGTGACTTTCACGTCGACGACCGTTTTTGTCGCCATAAAAGTCCGCAAGATTGAACGGATTTTTGATCTCCGCCTCCCTGATCAGCGGACGCCCAGCACTCAGGTTCACGGCATTGATGAAACCGATGAGTCCCTCTTCAGCCCCCTGCGATGAAAAAAGGTACTGAAACACGACATCCGACGTTGGCGGAAGCTCGAAAATCGGCTTCTTTCCCGACTTTTTCGTGACTTTTTTTCGAGATTTTGGCTCCATATGCATTCCCCTCCAATTCAATTATAGCGCGATCCATTGAAAAGTCAAGCACATACGAAAATTTTTTTGGCGCAAAACGTTTTTTCCTGAAATTTCCCGGAGGGAGTCCTTGCGAATTCCGTGAAAATAGTATAGAATGGCGGTAGAAATGGTTCCTGGAGTGGATCTCCCACCGCTTTTGCGCTGATTTTCATCCTGTTCGGGTGCCTGATTTTTATTTTTTACGGACTGATGGTTCCGGTACGAAGATGCCGGCTGCCCTCCAATTGAAAACCTGCCTGCCTTTTTCTTTCCGCAAGGAGACCGATCATGTGTGGATCCTGTTGTGCTCAAAATCACGTTCAAAATCACACGTTCGACGTATCCCGCCGGGATTTTCTCAAAACCGGAACAGCTGCGTCTCTCACGGCTGCGGCTGCCGCGACTGCGTCCATAACCGCACTCGCAGACAAACTGAAGGACGTGAGTGAGGAATTCAAGCCGCTTCCGAAATCTCCGGCGAAGGTCACGGTCGCGTTCATGTATCCGCCGCGTGAAGTCGTGGAGGCGGGGAAGTTTGAGGATTCCTGGGCGGTCAATAAATGGTCCACCTATCCGGGTCCGTACTATGAGCCGGCACAGCGGGAACAGCAGTTTCGGGCGAAGGTTGAGGAGATCAACGCAAAGCTGGGGATGGAGCTTGATTTCTACCCGACGTTTTACACCAAATCGGCAGCCGCGCAGTTCGTCGAGCAAATGAAGGCGCAGAAACCGGACGCCGTGTTCATTTTCTGCTTCTGGAACACAATGCAGAACTGGGTCGCCGAGATGTGCAGTAAAATGCAGCTTCCGGCCGTCGTTTATGTGCCGGTCGGCGCCAGCCATCAGCTTCCAAACGCAGCGTTGGCGAACAGTCCCGATCTGCTTTTCATCCACTCCTTTGAAAACTGGTCAGCCATTGAGGGAGCGCTTCGGGCGGTCAACGCACACAAGAAACTCTCGCAGAGCCGAATGATCCGCGTCGGAGAGTACCCGGAAGAAAAGATCACGGTACCCTCCTGCTCCAACGTCGATCGGCTCAACGTCGAGATCGCCGCGGTTCCGGCGCAGATCTACAATCAACTGTTCGATTCCATTGCCGATTCGCCTGAGCTTCTCGATATGGCGAAGGCATTCAAGGCCAAAGCGCAAAAAGTACTCGACGTGGACGACGTCTACATTCAGCACGGGATCCGTTCCTGGTTCACGCTCCAAACCCTGAAAAAACGATACAATGCGGATGCCGTGACCATCAGGTGCCTGATGCTCAAGGAACGTAAACCGTGCATTGGCTTTTCGCTTCTCAACAGTGTGCTGTCGCCGTGTGCGTGCGAAGATCAGGCGGATTCGCTCCTCACGATCATGCTTGGGAATCATCTGCTCGACCGGGCCGGATTCCTGCACAATCCGGATTTCGACACCGAACGGAACGAATACTACGGCTCGCACTGCACGACTCCGCTTCAAATGTACCCGGCATACCAGAACAAACCGGAAGTTCCGTTTTTCATTCGTCCGTTTGCGCACATGCTTCCCAAGACTGCCGCGATCGACGCACGATTCCCCGAAAATGCGCAGGCTCTGATCGCCAAGTTCACTTTTGACGGTACACTGTCCGCGTATACCGGCCGGATCATCAGCTCGCCCGAATTCACTTCCGCCGGAGGCTGTACGACACGATTCCGAATGGATATGGAGAAACTTGAGGACGTTTGCGTGATGTACCGCGGCCCGCACCCGATCCTTTTCCTGACCGACGGCACCGAGCAGGCCCGCTGGTTCAAAATGTACGCGAAACTGTACGGATACGACTGGAAAGGGAACTGCTGAAAATGAGTTTTTGGGATCGGCTGAAAGGGATCTTCCGTACGTCTTCAGGAAACCGCGTTTCATTTCCTGAAGACGTCCTCCGCGAACGGGTACCGCTTGGCCCGAACTGCGAAAGGATTACGCGCTGGTACCTGGAAAATCATGCCGGCATGAAGTGCATCGGACAAAATGTGCGGACACGGCGTCAGGCCGGTTCCGGAAACGTTTCCGGAGAATTGGATCTGATCATGGAGTTTCCGATTCCCGACTCACCGGTCATTTTCGTCGAGGTGCGTTCCCGATCGCAATACTGGGACCGTTTTGGAACGCCGCTGCAGTCGATTTCCGGACGAAAGCAGATGAAGATCTGCCATGCGGCGCGTCTCTGGCTTCAGGAAAAACAGATCCCCATGGAGCGGCCGGTTCGCTTCGACGTCGTGTCCGTCATCTGGCCGCCTGATGAAAAACCGTCCCTCTGCCACATACCGAATGCCTTTACCTGGCAAACGATGGTCTGGCAGAAACACAGCGTCACGCAGTGGGATCCATGACCGCAGTCCAAAAAAATCCGTGAAATACCCGAGTCTCTCTTTCATGAGCCGAAGCACAGAAGTTTCGCTGAAGACGCAAAGCAGATGCAGATCGTGCCCGGACATGAATTTCCCAAATTCATCCCCAATCAAACGAACTCATTTTACCCAAAATCAAAAAAGGAAAATTTTTCATGAAATTTGCGTATAGCACGAATGCGTACCGGCAGTTTTCCATTTCCGAAACGTGCCGGAGGATCGCAGAGATCGGATTTCAGGGACTGGAACTGCTCGCAGACGTTCCTCATGCCTGGCCGGTGAGTCTCCTTCCGGAACAGAAAGCGCACATTCAGGAATCTCTTGAAAAAAACGGGCTGGCGATCTCCAACGTGAACGCATTCATGATGAATGCGGTCGCGGATACGCGTCAGGCGTTCTGGTACCCGTCATGGATCGAATCGTATGCGCCGTATCGTGCGCTGCGCCGTGAACACACGCTGCGGTGTCTGGATCTTGCGGCAGAACTCGGAGCGAAAAACATTCAGACCGAACCCGGTGGACCGCTTGAAGATGGAATGAGCTGGAAGGAAGGTGCCGCGATTTTCTACGAAGAATTCATGCCATGCGTCGAAAGAGCAGAAAAAAACGGCGTCGGCCTCCTCATCGAACCGGAACCGATGCTTTTGATCGAAACCTTCGAGCAGTACCTCGAATTCATGCAGCGTATCGATTCACCGTCCGTCGGACTGAATTTCGATATTGGGCACGCATTCTGCGTCGGAGACGATCCGGTCAAGTGGATCCCGCAGCTTGCAGAACGCCTCCGTCTGCTGTTTCAGCTTTTCTTTGGCAACGG
>CAZRGJ010000120.1:7168-7654 GCA_964599445.1 uncultured Planctomycetaceae bacterium
CGCAGCTTGCAGAACAGACTCGGCACTACCATATCGAGGATATTTCGGTGGAAAGAGTCCACCATCATCTGGTTCCCGGTGACGGAGCGATCGAATTTGCGCCCATTCTCCGCGCCATTCAGGACACCGGCTACGATGGCTGGGTAACGGTCGAACTTTACCCGTACCTCGATGATCCTGACGCTGCCGGTGCACGCGCACTCGCGTTCCTGAAAAACGCACTCATGCAGGAAAACTGAAGCTGGAACATACGAAGAGAACGAAAAAACTGGCTCTTCCGGAAAGTACGTACCGATCCAGTGCCGATTTAACCACCAGAGTCCACAGAAGAGCCGCAGAAACACACTGAAAAGAAAAAGAGGTATGCGGAAAACGCATCCTGACACGAATTTCACGAAATGTGCGAAAAAACACGAAAATGAATTTTTAAGATCAGGCAACCTCGAAAAACACCGAATTTCCCAACGCGATGATACAAAAATTCCA
>CAZRGJ010000121.1:0-7639 GCA_964599445.1 uncultured Planctomycetaceae bacterium
AGAGTGTATCGCGAAACGAGCATTGAGTACTACGATGCGCTGTGTGAGTACTGGAAGAGCCTCACGCTTCTGGAAGGTAAACTGCTTTCCGGAGGACTGGATGATGCCTCGATGTGAGTGAATGAAAATTTCGGGCTGAAACGCTCTGTGGTCGGAAACTTCCCCCCATTCTTCTCCCCTGCATGGATCTCCCATTTCCGACGCAGGGAGGATGAAATCCTGAAATTTTTTTCATTTCTTCCGCTCTTCCCTCTTGCGAAAATGCGAAATTTTGCTAAAATGGAAACTATTGCGGGATGTGGATGGTTTTTGACCGTTTGCGTGTATGGAAAACGGGATCGTGGAAGAACGCAAGAGAAAATGAAATTCATTTTTTTGAAGATCGTGCTGTGTGTCATGATGCTGGCCGGCCCTGTGCTGAGCCCGCTTTACTGTACTGCGCACCATCATTTTCTTGTTCCCGGTGAGTCCGAGTACGGCGAGCTGGAGCCGTGTCGTACTGATTCGGCAGTTTCTTCGGAGAGGGATGCTTCTGATTCCGCGTCCTGCCGGAAAAATTGCACCTGCGCACATTCGGCGTCGGATCCTGGTGAAAGTGTACTGCAGGAGACTGTGGGGCTTCTGTCGGACGTTTTCTGTTTTGGCTGTTTCCATGGAACGGACGATCCGTGTGTGCCGACGGTCTTTGCGGATTTTCTTGGAAATGAGTCCCAGACGAGCCATTTTTTCAGTCTGCTTTTCCTGTTGGCCTCGTTTTGTTTCTTTTGCCCTTTCGCTGAGAGATTTTCCTTTTCAAGGCGGAGAGTAACCGTATCCATCCGCTGCTTAAACGATAAAAACTGGAATTTCGGAGGGAAACTCCGTCTCTACCTTTTGAAAAACGCTCTGTTGAATTAACTCTGAAGAACCGGGCACGGCCCGATGCTGATTTGGAATGATTGCCGTTTCCTGCTGTAGTGCGGGAGCTGCCGGATACTGTATTTGACCGGTATTTTGAAGCAAACGACCTCCGTTTATGGTGAGTCTCCCCCTTTGTCGTGAGTTTCTGAATGCCTTCGTTTATGCGTACTTCGACCCGGTGCGTATGAATTTTATTTTCGCTAACCGCAGAAAGAAAACCAAAATGAAGAAAATCGATGCCGTCATTTCCATCATACTTGGACTGACTCTCGCCGGAGTCTGTCTTTGGGCCTGGATCGCTCCTGGAGACGGAGCTTCCAGCAGCGGACACGTTCACTCTGAAAACTGCCAGCATGACCATGCGCACGGCGATTCGCACGCAGGGAAATCCCACGCAGAGGACGAAACGTGCACGCATTCCCATGGCGATTCCCATGACCACGCGGATGATGATTCCCACGACCACGCGGATGATGATTCCCACGATCACGCGCACGGTATGGGAACGGAAGTCGCGCTTACTCCGAATGCCCTTCGGAATATCGGGCTGGATGGTGCGGATTCTACCATGACGCTTGAAGTCAGTCAGTTTGTGAAAAAACACTCGATCCCGGCCATCATTCAGGAGTTTGAGGGACGCACGATGTCGAAAGTTCCGGCTCCGTACGCGGGAATCGTCACGAAGATCTACCATGAACCTGGCGAAGCGGTCCATCCAGGTGCCGCACTTTTTGACGTGACGCTTTCCCTGCCGGAAATGATGGATGCGCAGACTGCCCTGCTGAAATTACTTGAAACGAAAGAATTTCTGGAGCGGGAGATCGCCGAGATCGACGAGAATCTCAGCGGGCTGGCTCCGCAGCGGCGGAGGGAACTTGACGTGCGTCTGAAGGAGACGCTCATCGACATCCGCGACCAGAAAAACGCCATCCGCGTTCTTGGGCTTCCGGAGGAGATCCTTCAGCGTGTCGAGTCGGAGCGGAAACCGTTGACGCACGCCATGACGGTCCATGTGCCGCCGGTGAGCCATGATGGGATCGTTTCGGAGCAGAATCCGGGCGAGGTCAAGGTCTTCGTAGTCTTCGAGACGTTTTACGTAAAAGTCGGGCAGAGCGTCAGCGTTGGAGAAACGCTCTGCGACCTGTGCGATCTGTGCGAGCTGACTGTCCGCGGCGATGCATTTGCGATCAATGAGGGGATCCTTCTGAAGGCCCTGAAAGATCCCGAAACGCCCATCCGCGTGACGTTCGAGGGAAATGGAAAAGCTCCGCTTGAAAATCTGCGTCTCCGCATGGTCGAAAGCAGGATCGATGAGCAGGACCGAACGCTTTCGTGTTTCGCGGATTTCCGGAACGTCGTGCTGGACGGCGCGGAACCCAAACCGCATACGGAAGATCATCCGCCGCTTTACGTGCACTGGCTCTACAAACCGGGGCAGCGGTGCCAGATGGAGATCGCGTACGAGACGGTCGGGAACGTGTTCGTTGTTCCTGCGGGTGCTGTGGCGCGCAACGTCCACGAGACGTTCGTTTTTGAGCTGACGGAAGAGACTTCCTGCGGCGAGAAGATCTGGAAGCAGACGCCCGTCCATCTTCTTTTCCGCACTCGGGAACACGCGGTCCTGGCGAATGACGGCACGGTGAAAGCCGGGATACGGATCGCTGCGAATGGAGCCTCTTTCATTCAGGATGCTCTGAATGCCCAGAATGGAAGCGGTGCCGCGATCGACCCGCACGCCGGGCACAATCACTGAGCGGAAGGAGGGAAAAGGGAAAATGTTTAACGCATTCATTCGTTTTTCGCTCAATAATCGGCTCATCATTCTGATCGCGGCCGTCGGTCTGTTCATTTACGGGACGATTCAGTCGATGAAGCTCCCGATCGAGGTCATTCCGGACATCAGCCGGCCGCGAGTCACCATCATGACGGAGTGTCCCGGCATGGCTCCGGAGGAGGTCGAGACGCAGATCACCATCCCGCTGGAAACGTACCTGAACGGCGCGCGCGACATTCAGACGATCCGGAGTTCCTCTTCTACGGGCCTTTCGGTCATCATCATCGAATTCGACTGGCACGTGGAGCCGCTGGACTGCCGTCAGATCGTCGATGAGCGCATCCAGCTGGCCTCGGAGATCCTTCCGGAAGGCGCGGCCCCGCGCATGACTCCGGCGACGTCGATGCTCGCGCAGCTGATGTTCCTGACGCTCTGGGATGAGTCGGGCAAAATGGACCCGATGGAACTGCGTACGATCGGCGATTGGACGATCCGGAAGCAGCTTCTGGAACTTCCCGGCATCGCGGAGATCCTCGTCATCGGCGGCGATGTCAAACAGTTCCAGATCCAGGCGGATCCGGATGCGATGAAGCGGTACAGCGTGACTCTGGAGATGCTGGAAACGGCGATCTCCGAGAGCAACCGGAACGTGACGGGCGGTTTTCTGACGCGGCAGGGACCGGATCAGATCCTCGTTCGCTCTCTCGGCCGAGTGGATGATCCGGACGATGAGAAGAAACTCGAGGCTCTGCGGAAACTGGTCGTGAGTTCGGAAACGGACCCGCCGCTTTTGCTCTCTCAGGTCGCGGAAGTCCGGTGTGCGCCGGCCGTGAAGGTCGGTTCTGCCGGAGCGTATGTTCGCCGGAATGATGGATCTGTTTTCTCCGGCCCAGCGGTCGTCCTGACGGTGGAAAAACAGCTTGGTGCCGACACTCGGGAACTTTCCGGACGGATCCTTGAAAAAGCGCAGCTGATTGAAAAAACGCTTCAGATGAAGTATCCCGGGATCCGTATTGCGCCGCTCTACCAGCAGCAGACGTTCATCAATCTGGCGTTTCAGAATGTTTTGGAAGCCCTTTGGGTCGGTGCGCTTCTGGTGCTCGTGATCCTGGCACTTTTCCTCATGAATCTGCGCGTCACTTTCATTACGATCCTGGCGATGCCGCTTTCCGTCCTGATCGCGTGCCTGGTCTTTGCGTGGTTCGGACTCTCGATCAACACGATGACGCTTGGCGGTCTCGCGGTCGCGATCGGGGAGCTGGTCGACGACGCCATCGTGGACGTCGAAAACATTTTCCGCCGTCTGCGAGAGAATTTCCGTCTTCCGGAAGCGGAACAGAAACGTGCGATCCGAATCGTTTACGATGCGAGCGCGGAGATCCGAAACTCTATCGTTTACGGTACGATGATCGTCGTGCTGGTCTTTTTCCCGATCTTTTTCCTCCCGGGGATGGAAGGACGGCTCTTTTCGCCGCTCGGACTGGCGTACGTCGTTTCGATCCTTTCATCGCTGGTAGTTTCGCTGACGCTGACGCCGGTGCTTGCGTTCTTCCTGCTTCCTTCCAGTGCGCGAAAAAGCAGCGAAAAAGAAGGGCTGATCCTTCGGCTGGCGCAGTTCCTTGCGGGGTGTGCGATCCGCGTGAGTCTCGCATTTCCGAAATTGATCCTGACGCTCGCCTTTGCGTCGGTCCTTTTCTTCGGATGGGTCTTCCTGCAGATGGAGCGCGACTTCGTCCCTCCGTTCAATGAGGGCGCACCCCAGGTGAACGTGACGCTTGCGCCGGGGAAATCGCTGGAAACGAGTGAAGCGTACGGCGACGCGATCGCGGCGAGGCTTTTCCAGATCGAGGGCGTCCTTTCGGTCGTTCGGAAAACGGGACGTGCGGAACTGGATGAACACGCGGTCCCGGTGAACCAGTCGGAGATGCTCTGTACGCTGGATCTGAATTCGGACCGCGGCATCGATGAGATCTTCAACGACATTGACCGGATCCTGACGCAAACCGACACGCCGGGTGCCGTGAGTTTCTACGATCAGCCGCTTCAGCATGCGATCTCGCATTTGCGGACGGGAAGCAGTTCCACGATCGCCGTGAAGATCCGAGGCTCTGAGATGCAGACGCTGCGTCAGAGAGCGAATCGGATCCAGTCGCTCATTTCCGGGATCCCGGGGATCGGTTCGGTCCGCATAGATCCGGTCCAGATCGACATTCCGCAGCTCCAGATCACGCTGGATCGGGAGGCTTTGGCGGTTTACGGTCTGACTCCGGATGCGGTGAACCAGACGGTGGAGATTGCGATGCAGGGGGCGGAGGCGTCCCAGATCCTTGACGGCGAGAAGAAGTTTGACATTCTGCTCCGTCTTGCTGAAACGTACCGTGAGGACATCGAATCGCTCCGTCAGCTTCCGATCCAGCTTCCTTCCGGCGGATTGATCCCGCTTTGCGAAGTGGCGCAGATCGCGGAGGCGAAAGGCCCGGCGAGCATCAATCATGAAGCGTGCCGGGCACAGATCACTGTCCAGGCAAGTCCGCGAGACCGGGGAGCCGTCGACATCAAAAATGACATTGAGGCTGCACTGGAACCGCATTGGGGCGAGCTGACTGCCGGAGATGTTTCTGTGGAGCTGACCGGACTTTTCCAGAGCGAGCAGGAATCGACGCGCCGTCTACTTCTGCTTTCTGTCTTCTCGTTGGGAATGATTTTTCTGGTCCTCTACCGAATGTTCCACTCGGCGAACATCGCGCTGCAGATCATGTCGTCGCTTCCCATGGCACTCGTCGGTGCCGTCATTGCGATGATGCTGACCGGGCAGGATCGGTCGATCCCGAATCTCGTCGGCATGATCTCACTGTGCGGGATCGCGTCGCGAAACGGGATCCTGCTGATCGACCACTATTTCCACCTCATGCGTTTCGAGGGAATGGCATTTTCGCGCGAATTGCTCCTGAAAGCGGGTAAAGACCGCGTTGCGCCGGTGCTCATGACGGCATTGACCTCCGCACTGGGACTCATTCCGCTGACGCTTTCGCCGGAAACGCCCGGTCGGGAGATCCTCTACCCGATCGCGACGGTCGTCGTGGGCGGGCTCGTGACCTCAACGCTCATGGAATTTTTCGTCCGTCCGGCACTTTTCTGGCTCTGTGCTCAGAATTCGGTCCGGCATTTGATGGAAGACGGAATTTCCGAGGGGGAGGTCTTGAAATAATTTGCGATTTATGGTATACTGTGGGGTGCTTCAGAGTCGACGGCCCCTCATAGGGTAATTTGCGAATTGAAAATTTTTCGACTCCGGGACGGACAGACTCCCCATGCCCGTTTTCGGAGGTTCGGCGCGGAAGGTCAGCTCCCCCTGGCCTTTCGCGTTTTTTTTGTCTTTTTCAAGAACTCGGCGGGACGGAAAACGGGAACTCTTCATTCTGAAAACGGGGATTTTGCGGAAACGCCTCCTCCCCCCCCTTCCCGGAACAGAAAATCCGGCTAAAATGAAAGAGAATGCGGCAGTGGACGCAGATCCTATCCAAAATGCAGTCTCTGCGGATCCGCATGAAAAAGAAACGGCAGATGCCTAAAAACTCCGGAATTCGGAAGTCCTGGAAGATCCGGAAACCACGGAAGACCTGGATGGCCTGGAGGATCTGGAAACCACGGAAGCCCGGATGGCTTGGAGGATCTGGAAACCACGGAAGCCTGGATGGCCTAGAGGATCTGGAAACCACGGAAGCCTGGATGGCTTGGAGGATCTGGAAACCACGCAAGATCCGGATGGTCTGGAAGGTTCGGAATCATGAAGCATCGCAGAAATTTCGGAAGAATGAAAGGAAACGGAGCGTAGGAGTATGCGCAATATTCGAATCAGGATCGCATACGATGGGACGGATTTTCACGGCTGGCAGTACCAGCAGGGAAACACGGTCCGGACGGTGCAGGGGGTTCTCGTTTCGGCCATGGAGCGAATGACGGGCGGAACGATGGAAGACGGAACGTTCCAGATCCTTGGGAGCAGCCGGACGGATACCGGGGTCCATGCGGTCGGGCAGGCGGCGTCCATTCGGACGGATCTTCGGATCCCGATCGAGTCGTTCGCCAAAGCACTCAACGCGAATCTTCCCGGAGACGTTCTGGTCCTCGATGCCGTTGAGGCTCCGGAGGATTTTCATCCCATTCGGGATACCGTGCGAAAACGCTACCGCTATCTGATCCAGGATGGACCGTTTCCGGAACTTTTTCTTCGCTGTTACGCGTGGCGGATGGGGAAACTGACGGCCGTTCGGCTCGATGCGGATGCGATGGCGCAGGCGTCGCGGTATCTGCTCGGAACGCATGATTTTGCGGCTCTGGAAAACGTCGGTTCTCCGCGTACGAGTTCCATCCGGACGATCCTCGACATCTCGGTCCGGCGCGGGATCTCCCCAGATGCTGCGCCGATCTTTCTGCCGATGGTGGGAGACCCCGGCGATTTCATCGAGATAGAAGTAGAAGCGGACGGTTTTCTCTACAATATGGTGCGCAATATTGCGGGAACGCTCATGGAAGTCGGGAGGGGAACACATCCTGCCGAGTGGGTCGGGGAACTCATTGAGTCGCGGGATCGAAGTCTGGCAGGACCGACCGCGCCTCCGCAGGGACTTTATCTGCTCTGGATCCGTTTTCAGGGAGATGCTGAGTAGAATTTTGAGGTTTACGGGAAAGAATCCGCAAATATTTCCAAGAAATTTGGCGAATTTTATCGAAAACCGGAATAATGTGATTGAAAAAAAAACAAAATCTGCTAAAATGAATGGAATGGAGGAGATTCGGCGGCAGAGCCGTTGACGTGTTCCTGTGGTGTATCTGCGGCTGTTTTTTGAAAATACCCGGCCGCGGATTTGAAGTCCTTTCCATGACGCAGGTTTTGATGCGTTTGGGGGCGTTTCAGTACGTTTCAGTACGTTTCAGTACGTTTCAGTACGTTTCAGTACGTTT
>CAZRGJ010000122.1:0-7627 GCA_964599445.1 uncultured Planctomycetaceae bacterium
CAGTGGTTCCTCAACGGCCGGCAAGATCTACAATGCGAACTCCTCTTCGTTCGTTTCCCGCGGCGATTATGCGGCCAGCTTCGGCGATAACAGCGGGTCGAGCGAGACGGATTCTCTCAAACCTGCCTCCTACCCCGAGGCTGTGAATTACAATTTTACTCCGCCGGCATCGACGGGGGTCGTGTTTCGTTTCAGTGCGGTGAAGGACAGCGACATCACTGACGGCCAGACGAACACCATTTTCTGCGGCGAAAAATACCTCATGCCGGGACATTACGAGTCGGGGGCGTGCACGGCAGACAACGAGGGCGTTTTCTTCGGCTGCGACAACGACAATCAGCGCTCTTCCCATGACCGGCCGGCACAGGACCGCATCGGGTTCAACTCGCTGACGATGTGGGGAAGCGCACATTCCGGGACCGTCGGTATGGCCATGTGCGACGGTTCGGTACGCCGGATCTCCTATTCGACGG
This sequence comes from uncultured Planctomycetaceae bacterium, assembly GCA_964599445.1. GTDB lineage: Bacteria > Planctomycetota > Planctomycetia > Pirellulales > Thermoguttaceae > RGIG3701. The sequence goes on from CAZRGJ010000122.1 coordinate 474, forward strand.
ACCTTTCTGTCTGGCACAATCTCGGAAACCGTGAAGACGGAAACGTGCAGGCAACTCCATAGCGGTTTTGTTGCAGTTCCGGGCGGTTACGGTTCGACGAGATGCTCTTTCACGACAGGTGCGAGGGCGCGGCCCCAGATCTCGTAGCCCTGTGCGTTGGGGTGGACGAGGTCCGGGTGCGTCTCATGGTGCATGAGGCCGTCGGAATCAAGGAAAAGATCGTGGAAGTCCAGGAAAATGATGTGCCTGCCGTCGGCCATCGCCGGGAGGGCTTCGTTGACCTTCAAAATGCGCTGACGCCGGGCACTTTGAGGCGTCGGATCTTTCGGATCGCTCGGAAAGACTGCATGATGCAGGATCACCGCATTCGGCCAGCGGTTCCGGAGTTTGGCGAGGATCTTCCGATTCCCTTCGATCGCCGTCTCCGGCGTCATGGCGAGGTACCCGACATCATTCGTTCCGATCATCAGCACGATGAGCCGCGGAGAAACGTTTTGCGCTGCTGGACAGTCGATCTGACGCAGACACTGCGCGGTCGAATGCCCCCCGACCCCAATATTCAGTACGCGGTATTCACCAAAATACCGATCCCAAACCTCACGATTCTCTTTCCCATTGTCCCACCGATCTGTGATGGAATCGCCGACAAAAAGAATGTCGATCTCCTCCGAAGCACACAGAGCCGCAGTCCCTCCGCTGAGTCCCAGAACCATGAGCATAGCCGACAAAAGGAAGCGGACTGGACTGAAGATCCTGAAAAAATGCGAACGCATATTGACCTCACCTAACGACTTTCAAAAACCATACAGACCGGTCCAATGCCGGTACTCTTTCATTCTACCTGAATATCGAAAAAAATGCAAGTACCCCGGAAACGTATTTTGAGCTGCGGAATTGCGCAGAACGCGGACGTCCCGCATGAATTCATGGAATGAGACGGATCTTGCGAAACAATTTCAGAGCGGTTCGTCTGACTGCGTTTGTTCGTGAATTCAAAGCAGGGAATGGGAGATGCTTCTGCATTCTGTCGGCATTTTCTGCGCTGAAAGATGGATGCAGAAACCGGATAAGACTTTGGCGGGAAGAAAAACTCACAGGACCCTGAAAAATGGGGGAGTACCGAAACTCTTTTTCCATTTTCCAGGGTCCTGCTTTTTCAATTCACAGGATCTGCGCAATGTTCACGTAGGTTCTTCCGAAAGATTTACGCAAAACTCAGTTTTCGAACCAGCTTTTCGCCGGAACTGTGAGCTTTTCGCGGGCTTTGCCGAGGTCCGCCTTTTGGGAATTCTGGACCATTTCCCACGGATTGATCGCAACGCCGCCGGTCACGAACATGAACGCACCGCCTTTGCGTGCCACGACGGAAGCACTCGGGACCTGCGTCGGAATGTATTCGCGCGCATCGTTAAGTTCCGAAGACGCGAGCATTGGAGCGAACGTGGAGGCCATGGAGTCCATCGTGCCGTTTTCCGCGAGGACCGCCGCAGCCAGAGCGCAGTCCATGCAGTTTTTGAGCTGGCCGAAGATCGGTTCCTTAACGGAGAGTTCCGCGTAGTTTTCCGTCATTTTGTCAGCCCATTTCTTGAAGACGGAATTTTCTTTTCCGCCCTGACGCACGATGGCATTGCCGTCGTAGAGGTCCGTCTCGGTCATCGTGACGACTTTTCCGCCGGAGAAGGACCAGGTCAGGCGTTCCGCATCGCAGGAAACGGAGTCATAGTTCGGAGCCAGCCACCAACGCGGAAGCGCACCGTTTTCGGACGGCGATTTCATCATGCTGACGAAGGACGGCAGCGTGCGGACCGGGGATTTCGTGACGCCCATGGAAATCTGCTTCATGCGGAAGTCGGCAGCCGCCAGAACATACGCGAAGTGCGAGGCAGGATCCACACCCTGAAACGTGACTGACTGCGCACCGAGAGCTTTTTCCATGCCGGCGGCGATCGCTTTGGGAGACTGCTGCGCGTTGACGGTCGAAGCGTACTGACTCATGCGCTGAAGACCTTCTTTTGTCGGATCGATCGAGACGGAGAAGACTTTCCGAACGTCACCGGAAGCCGCGTGCATCGCAGCCGCCAGGTCTTCCAGCTGAAGGACCGGTTTGCCGGATTCTTTACCGACCAGAACACCTTTCGGGCCGACTTCCCAGCCTTCCGCACGGCCAACGAGCACGACATCCTGTTCTTCCGGGAAGATCAGCAGGTAGCGGATCTCCGTCAGACCGCCAAGGCACTTGACCGCATCCGGAATTTCCAGACCGCGTTCCGTGCAGTACGCGACTTCTTCATTGATCTTCTTCAGAGAAACACGGCGGTATTTCACCGGTTTGTCCAATTCGCTCGCGATCGGGTCAAGATTTTCCTGAACTTCCGTGCGAAGCTGGGAGAGTTCTTCCGTCAGGACCTGGGAAAGCATACCTTCCGCATTGATCAGAACGCCACCGACGGCCGAGTCGCTCGTATCGTTGATCGTCGCGTAAAGCGAGCCGCAAAACACAAAAACAGACAGAACCGTCAAAAATCTCAACGCATGGCGAAGCATAATTTACTCCTTGGATCTATTCTCTGCCGAAAACGGAATCGAAAATCATCTTTCAGGCCGAACAGTGGTCCCGATATTCACGCTGCCTGATGCAGACCGGGTACCGCGGCGGGGTCCTGCCGTTTCGGAAAACTGAAGCTCCCGGAATGAAACCGAGAGTCTGTACTCGTATTTTTGACTATATTTTACACCAAATTCTCAAAATGGGAATCCTTTTCCCGAATTTAATGAGAAAATTTTCAGGAAAATTTGAAAAAGAAAATTCCCAATCGTTAAAAAAGGCAGAGTTTCGCACGCTCTCTGTGTCCGTCTCCGTTTTGTTTGGGCGTGAACGGCATCCTGCGGTGAAACTTCGGCTGGAAAGGGAATGCGGGACGGAATTTTCTTCCAAAACCATCCCGCAGACAGTTTGCCGTATGCTTCCGTGAGGCGGATCGCGTGCCGGCTATTCCATGTTCGTCAATTTGAAGCTCTCGCAGTTTGGCATATGGTAACCGTGCGTGCATCCCTGGTTGAAGATCAGCTCTTTCGGACAGTTCAGATTGTTGAAGAGGACCATTTGTCCCGATGGCGGGCAGACGTAGTCGCCAAGTCCGGCAGTCAGGTACATTTTGCAGCGGCATCGTTTCGCGTGATTCACCGGGTCAAAGTACCCCAGAGCCTCCGTCCACGCCGGACGCCATCCGTTGAGTCTCCCGTTCTTCGTGTGTCCCGCAAGGTCCAGGCACCACGCGACGGAAGCGCGGCATTCCGTGACGTCCGGATCCAGACCGGCTGCACTGATGCACTGGAAACCGCCCTGACTTCCACCGCTGACGGTGAGTTCTTTTCCATTCCACTCTGGAAGCGACTTCACGTACTGCAGCGCACGCATGACGCGGAACATCATCCCGTTAAAGTACGCTGTTTCCGGTTTTTGATTCTCCTCGGTATTGAATCCGTAGCCGCGCAGCGTCGTTTTGCCCATTTCCTCATAGTATTCCGGCGGTTGGCCGTTCAGGTATCCGTGGGCGTTCACGTCAAATGCGATCGCCTGTTTTCCCGCGGAGACCGGCTTGTACGCACTGCTGAATCCGTAGCCGTGAAACGAAACTCTGGCCGGCAGTGATTTCGCCTCGGCGTTCTTCGGGATGCAGAGGTAGCCGGAGACGGGCATTCCAAGGCACTTGACCTTCACGTCGAAGCAGTGTATGTTCGGATCTCCGCTCTCGACGGGGACCAGCTCCGCGTCCATCGGAATTTCCGCAAGCTGGGCTTTCTGTGAGGCCCAGTACGCGTCAAAATCCGCCGGTTCCGGAGTTCCCTGGATCTGCTCAGGCAGGACTCCCGCTCCGCCGTAAAATTCCACATTGGGGCAGAATTTTGGTTTCGGTTCCCGTTTGAGCGGCTCGCCGTTTTCGTCCACGGCGCACGCGAGAAGGTAGACGAAACCCGGCGTTTTGAGCGACGTGCGGATCTGGGTCGGCTCCGAGTCGCTCGAAACGGCTTCTCCTTTTTCCGTCACTCCATCATCTCCGGTCCGCGTCCAGCGAAAACGCACGCCGTCCGCCGGCTTGCCGTCCGAAAGGACCTGAAGCGAGAAGACCATCTCCTCTCCCGGCTGGTATTCCAGCGGATTTTTGTCGGTCGTGCCGTAGAAGCGGAGATCTGCCGCCAAAAGCGACGCCGCCATGACAAACGGAAGCACCAGAGTTGGGATCAGAGACCCGATGGTGAACTTTTTCATTTTTTTGTTTCGCCTTTCTTGCCGGGAGAACATTTCGTTCCGCCCGGCTCTTGACTTTTCCTGAACTTAAATTCGATTTTCAGAACGCGCACAGGGGGCACTCAGGACACACGGAGAGCTTCCGGGTGTCGTGCATCCGTCAGTTTGTTTTCTGTGTTTTTTTCGCCTTTTCCTCGAGGTATCTGTCGAGATACCAGAGTGTGTGGGCTGTCTGGCGGTGCTTCTGAGAGAAATCCTTTCCGCAGGAGCGTCCAGTGCTGGAGACGGCCTTCAGCGGCTCGGGGAGCGTGCGGAGAAGGAATTCCGGATAGCGCGGATCGCCCGTGATTTCACCGGCTTTTGCGATTCCTTCTGTCACGAGGATCGAGTACCATCCGCTATCCGCGTATTTTGGGCAGCCCGTTTTGTAGCGGAAACCCATTTTCGCTTCATTCCACGATTCATCCAGGAGCCAGTCTGCGGCCCGAACGATGACTTTCTGCGAAATTTCGCGTCCTTCGGCGTCCGGTACGGATTCCGAGAAACGGATGAGCGAGTGAAGCAGTACGCCGACTGCAAACGCTTTCCCGCCGCGGTGCTCTTTTTTGTCCGGGCAGTCGCACTCCGTCTGGTCTTGCGGAAGGTCAAAGCAGCCGGTTTCCGGATTCTGTTTCGATTTGATGCACTCAAGGTAGAGCCGAGCCGCATTCATAAAAAATGGATTCCCGGTGAAACGGTACGAGTAGACCGCATTGTTCATCGACCATCCGGCAGAACGTTCGATCGAGAAATTGAATTTTGGCGTGTAGCGTTTTGCCTGACGCCATGCACCGGAAAACGCAGCTTCCCAAAGGTACCGATCTCCCGTCAGGCACGCAATGTACCAGGTGCCGGGGTGGAATGTGTGCCCGCCCGAATTGTCGGACTCCCACCGCAGCAGACTGTACTGGTAGACGCCCATGATGTCCTGAATGCGCGGATCTCCTTCCGCGAAGAAACCGTTTACGTGTCCGAGGCAGTGCGTGTAGCGGAGTTCCCGATCTTCCGGTTTCCATGGATACGCTTTCCGGTCCACTGTCGTGTAGTGGCGTGCGGTCTCGATGCCGCGGGTGAGGATCGACGGATCGGCAGTCCGCGCGAAGAAAAGGGCACAGACGTACGCGAGATCGTATTCCTGGTTTCCCCAGTTGAATTTCCGCTCGCCGAACCAGTCTCCGAAGTTCATCCAACCGTACTCGCCGCGCTGTTGACGGCCTTTTTCCAGATTCACGAAACTCGTCCGGAATGCCTCCTCGTAGGCGTCCCATTTTCCTTTACGTACCGGTTCCACGGGCGGAAAAACTCCTGCGGCGCAATAGTATTCTGCAGGAGCCGCGGCAAAAAGCGGGTTCTGGAGCCACGCGGACTTCACTTCGCGCACCTTTCCCGTTTTCGGATCCGGACGCACGATCCAGAAATCGTGCCGCAATTCCATTCCGCGCTTGAAGAGGTACGCGCCATCCTTCAGCCAATAGTAGTGCATAAGGAGTCCGTCGAGCGTTTTCGCGCCGTCCGGAGCGTAGTTTTCCGGGAGTTTCGGCAGAATGTGGAAGCCGACTTTTCCGTCCCGGCACGTCATTCCCTTTGGCCAGCACTGCCAGGCATCGCGCAGGAAAAACGTTCCGTCATCGGCGGAGATCATGCCGTCCCAGTGCTCGACTTCTTTCTGCGCATCAGCCGAATTTGCCGCATCCGCAGTTTCTGCTGCACTTGCCGATCCAGCCGCATTTGCCGTCAGCTCGCAGACTGCGTGCTTTTCCGTATCTTGAAGCCATGAGATCCCGGAGACGCCCTTTCCTCCGGGAACGAAGACTGACGCGCTCTTCACCAGCGTCATCGGCTCCTCAAGTTCACGATTCGCCAGCGTTGAGCGGATGCGGATGAGATCCTTGCCGAAAAACGTGATTTCGTGACCCGTGAGGAAATCTTTTTCTCCCTCTTTCGGCTCGAATTCTCCTGAACTCTGCAGGACGGCAGCCTGTGCGCCCTGCGAAACGAGGGTGAATTCTTCGCCTCCGGTCTGCGTCTGCGTTCCGTCGGCAAAACGGATGCACGAGGAGATGGACGCGGCAAATTTTCGCATTTCCGCTTCCAAAACGGGAGAAGTTCCCGCAGAAGAACGGAATTCCGGCGAGGTCTCCAGCCGATACGTGACGGCGTTTTTCGATTTTGCGCGAGTCGACACCCGGAATGTGCAGATGAGCCACTTCACGCTTCCGTCTTCCCATTTCGCAAACGTCTCAAACTGGGCAGGAACGGGAACTCCGGACTCATCCAGAAGCCGGACGTTTTCCGCGTTCGCGAGGACTCCCTTCGCAAACGGTACACCAGAGCTAACCGGCCAGTCGGTTCTCGGATAGTCCGTCGGTTCCGCGACCGTCAGGAGGACCGACATTTTCTGCGTTTTTCCCGGAACGGGGACGGCTCCCGCTTCAAATTCGACTGTTTCCGTGACTCCCCACCCTTTCCGATTCAGCGGAACGGTGACGGACGCATGGACTTTCTTTCCTTTTTCGAGACCGGAGAGCACGACTCGGTGATTCCGCATTCCGGATCCCTGCTCGATCCATTTTTTCCCGTCGATCTCCACGACTGCGGGCATCGTCGGAGTATTCGAGATCCAGGAGAGCTGCGTCGAACCGTCGGGAAGCGTAAACGTTTCCAGATGTGAGAGTTTCGGAATGTTGTCTTTCACCGCCGGCACGAAGCGCACATAATCATAGTACGCCCAGCCGAGGCTTTGGGGACTCGCGTAGAGGTCGTCGACCCAAAGCTCGAATGTACCGTCGTCGATCTGAAAAAATCCCAGGTCATTCTCTCCCCGGCCGGTCTTTTCCCAGTTCTTTCCATCCAGTGAGATCGCCAG
>CAZRGJ010000123.1:0-4129 GCA_964599445.1 uncultured Planctomycetaceae bacterium
TCTGTATCGAGGCGCACAAACCGGACGCGATCGTAAAGATTCCCGAAGCGACCGAACAACTGAAGAACAAAAAGATTGCGGGTACCGGGACTGCGGCGGAAAATGAGCCGAAGATCCGTGTGATGTGCATGAAGACGAAGTACCCGCAGGGGGGGGAAAAGCAGCTGATCTATGCCGCGCTTGGACGCAAGGTCCCACTTGGCAAACTGCCGATCGAGGTCGGCACGACGGTCGTGAACGTCGGATCTGCCGTTTCGATCGCGATGGCGGTCTTGCACGAACTTCCGCTGACGCACCGTATCGTGACGGTGACCGGCGGCGGCATCACCCGGCCTGCCAACCTTTTCGTGCCGATCGGGACGCCGATCCAGGTTTTGATCGAGCATTGCGGCGGCCTGAAAGAAAATGCACGCCGTGTACTGCTTGGCGGTCCCATGATGGGGTTTGCGGTCGGGTCGCTTGAGATCCCCGTGACGAAAGGGACCAGCGGGATCACGGTCCTCTCCTCGGAGGAAACGGACCGGGCGAAGGAAACGAACTGCATTCGGTGCGGCCGCTGTGTCAGCGCGTGCCCTATGCGTTTGATTCCGACCCGTTTAATGTACGCATCACGTGCGCGAAACTGGGACGTTTTCAAGGAGTACCATCCGATGGCGTGTATCGAGTGCGGCTGCTGTTCGTTCTCATGTCCGGCAAAGATCCCGATCGTTCAGCTGATCCGTGTCGGCAAAATGGAGCTTGCGCGTCAGCGTCAGGCGGAAAGTGCCAAAGAAAAATAGTTTGCCGGATGTGCAGAGCGTCCGCTCCATTCCCCATTAACCCATTGATCCGTTAGCTCAGGTTTGATTATGGAAAAATTTGAAGTCGCCAGTTCCCCGCATCTTTTCCGCGTCAATCGTTCCACGAGCCGAATGATGCTCCAGGTCATCCTGGCGCTGATGCCGGCCGCGCTGGTTTCGATTTGCGTTTTCCGGGAGTACGCAATTTTCCAGATCGCGCTTTGTGTGCTGACCTGTGTTGTGTGCGAATGGCTTTTTTCGCAGCTGCGCGGTCGGCGTGCGCCTCTTGAGGATAATTCGGCGATCGTGACGGGAATGATCCTCGCGCTTTCCCTGCCGTGGAATGCGCCATGGTATGTGCCGGTCATTGCGTCGCTCATTGCGATCGGAGTCGGCAAGGCTCCGTATGGCGGACTTGGTTTCAATATTTTCAATCCCGCAATGGTCGGGCGTGCGTTCGTGATGCTCTGTTTCGCGACGGTCATGGGCGGCGGTGCGTACCAGCTGACGGAAGAAGGTGCTTCCGGCATCGTTTCCCAGCCGACTCCGATGGTGCAGATCAAAGCGGGCGAGCTGGCGGAGACACTGCTTCCGCAGGATACTGCGTCGGTCCTGAAAGTCTGTTTCGCTGGCGTGCATAATGGATCCCTCGGCGAAGTGAGCGGACTGGCGATCCTGATCGGCGGTCTCTACCTGATCGCACGGAGAAACGGTGAGTGGCGCGTCACGGTCGGGATGCTTCTGGCGGTCTTTTTGATCGGAATGTTTTCAAAGATCCATCAGGACCCGATTTATTGCGGACTTTTTTATCTCACGAACGGCGCGGTTCTTTTCGGGGCGTTTTTCATCGCGACGGATCCCGTCACCAATCCGATCACGCCAGGCGGACAGTGGCTCTTCGGTATCGGCGTTGGTGTGCTGACGATGGTTTTCCGCCTTTTCAGCGGGTATCCGGAGGGCGTCATGTTTGCCGTTCTGCTGATGAACGCTCTTTCCCCGCTTTTGAATCACGTGACGATTCCCCGTCCATTCGGCAAAGCGTAGTTTCAGAGGACCGGCCGCGGTTTCGTTTTTTTGTGAGCCTGCGGCCTGAGTTCGGACGCAGACTTTCCGGACGCAGATATTTCAGACGTTTGTGCGGACGGATTTCCAATTTTTCAAAGCAAATTTTCCCAGGCGTTTTGCCTGTCGGCTGAACCATGAGTGAATCCAGAGTTTCCAATCCAGAGACCAGAACGAGACGTCCGAGCTATCTGCTTCAGGCGTGGCTCGTGATTTTCCTTTCGGCTCTTTACGCCGTCATTCTTGTTTCGATCCAGATCAATTTAAGTGAAAAAATCGAGGCGAACAAGAAAAAGAAGACCTTTGCGCAGATCCCTACGCTCGTCGAAGGGGCAGATCCTTCGAAGACGCGTGAGTTGAAGATCGAAGGAATGGACGGCAAGCCGGCGACGGTCCTTCAGGTCTTTGATGCGAACGGGCAGCATATCGGCTGGGTCTTTCCCGGAAAAGGGCAGGGGTTCGGCGACGTCATCGCACTGCTGGTTGGGTTGGACCGGAACGCAGAGACGCTGACCGGGATCAGTGTACTGGAGCAGAAAGAGACGCCCGGGCTTGGGAATTTCATCGAGGATGAGTCATTCCGTTCCCAGTTTGTGGGAAAAAGCACTTCCGTTCCTCTCGCAACCGTGACGGGTACGCCGGCCAGACCGCAGGATATTCGTGCGCTGACCGGAGCGACGATCTCCTCGAAAGCCGTCTGCGACATCGTGAACCAGAGCGTTCAGCTTTACCGTGTTCCGGCACTGGATGCCGGAAAATAAACGCGGATCGTGCGTTTATCGGGAGCCTTTTGAAAGGGACCTGACGCATATTTCCAAGTGAGACGACCGACTGTTTTGTATTCCTGACGACAGACCGAATAAAATCATGAATAAAAATTCCTTACCCACGGCCTCCCAGCGTTTTTTCAATGGGATCATCCCGGAGAATCCGACATACCGGCTTCTGCTTGGAATGTGTCCTACGCTGGCGGTCACGAGCAATGTGCAGGCTGCGCTGACGATGGCGGCGGCAACGACATTCGTTCTTTTCTGTTCGAATATCATGATCAGCCTGATTCGAAATCTTCTTCAGCCGCATCTCCGCATTCTGGTCTTTACGCTGACCATCGCGACGTTCGTGACGGTCGTAGACCGGCTTCTTGCGGCGGAAATGCCTGAAATGAGCAATCAGCTGGGGCCGTACATTCCGCTGATCATCGTGAACTGCATCATCATCTCGCGCTGTGAGGTTTGCGCATCGGTGCAGGGACCCTTCATTTCGGCGGTCGACGGTCTGGGAGTCGGGCTTGGTTTTACGCTGGGACTGACTTCCATTGCGACGGTGCGCGAGATCCTTGGGTTGGGAACGTGGTTCGGGCTCCAGGTCCTGCCGCCGGAGGTTTGGACTCCGTGGAGCGTCATGATTTTGCCTCCGGGGGCGTTTTTGACGCTCGGAATGCTTTTGGCTCTGGTGAATTTCATCGAATCCAAACGTCAGCAGGGAAAGGAAAGCTGAAACCTGAGCTTTCGGGAGAATTTTCATGGAACTTTTGATTCAAATGCTGCTTCTGGTCGTCAGCACGGCCATCATCAATAATTTCGTACTGAAATGCTTCGTCGGGATCTGTCCGTTTCTGGGATGCTCCCGGAAACTCAGTACCGCGTTTGGGATGGGATGTGCCGTCACGTTCGTCATGGCGATCGCGTCTTTCCTTTGCTGGACGATCACGTACTTCATCCTTCGTCCGGAAGCACCGCTTCCGGTCTGGATCTGGGGTGTTTGCGGAGGTGAGGGACCTGCACCGGATCTTTCGATCCTTTCCTATCTCGTGTACATTTTCGTCATTGCGGCAAGCGTTCAGTTCGTTGAAATGTACGTTCGCAAATTTTTCCCGCCGCTCTACAAAGCGTTTGGGGTTTTCCTGCCGCTCATTACGACAAACTGTGCGATCCTCTTTGCCTGCATTGAGATCCTGAAGAATCTCCAGGATCCTTCCCAGCTCTGGGGACTGCACATTGCGCTTCTTTATTCCATTGGCGGCGGTATCGGATTCACGCTCGCGATCTCCATGATGGCCGGTATCCGTGAGGAACTGGAAATGGCCGACGTTCCGAAACCGTTTCAGGGGGTCGGCATCGCGCTGATCACGGCCTCGATCCTCGCGATGGCATTCATGGGATTCTCCGGTGTCGATAAAGGGATCGAGAAGTGCCTGCTTGCCGGAGCCGCGGAACCTGTCGCGGAACCTGCTGCGGAACCTGCTGCGGAACCTGCTGCGGAACCTGCTGCGGAACCTGCTGCGGAAC
>CAZRGJ010000123.1:4229-7626 GCA_964599445.1 uncultured Planctomycetaceae bacterium
CTGCTGCGGTTTCGTTAGGGTGACGAAATACGAAAAGAACGTGATTTTCCGGTTTTTTGCTGAAAAGGAGACTTTCCCATGACGCACACCTGGACGTTCCTGAAGCACTCCGCTTGGAGAATGTTTTTCTTTTTCCTTTCGGTCACGTTGTTTTGGGGGATCGGATTTTCGGAAACAGCGGCAGCGGAATCGGAAGAGATCGCGAAGCTGGAGTTGACCGGCGATTGGTCGGTACGGGTGACGTATGGCGGGCGGACTCAGGAATTTGCGATCGAGCCTGCGAAACTCACGTCGGTGACGGACGAGCGGGTGAATGCGCTTCCGGTCTTTGATCCTGCCGGGCCTCCTTGGCGGAAAGCTCGGCCGATGGAGGGTGTTCGGGCACAGGAATGTGCGGTGCGTTACGCGTATTTGCCCGGGGCGCTGCGGGTGACTTCCATTCCGGAGGGTGATGCAGAGCCGGTCATTTTCGAAGAGGGAACGGACTACCGGGTCGATGTTGAGTGGGGAAATGTCGGGCGTCTGGATGGCGGACGGATCGCGCAGGACACGCCGGTGTGTCTCGCGTACCAGTTCGGAAAAATGCGTATCGACGCGATCGTTCGGTGTGCGGACGGGACCTTTTCGCTGATTCAGGGAGAATCGCACGTCGCGAATCCTCCGCGTCCTGAAATTCCTGCCGGGACGCAGCTTCTGGCGGCAGTCTGGATCTCCGGACGGATCGATCGGCTGACGGAAAATGAGCTTTTCCCGGTTTCGGAGGTCCGTGAGTACCGTCCAATGTTTCTGGCGAAGGACGCGATCCCGCAGACGTATGGAAAGCTCGTGCGCGGCGAGACGGTGCGGATCCTGGCGTGGGGGGACAGCGTGACGGCGTGCGGTTATCTTCCGGGTGAGGATCGATGGCAGTGCCAGTTTGTGGAGCGTCTTCAGAAACGTTTTCCGAACGCGAAGATCGAGCTGATCCACGAGGGATGGGGCGGGCGCAATACGCGCTCGTACCGGAATGCCAAACCGGGAAGTCCGAAAAACTATGCGGAGCACGTGCTTGCGGTGAAGCCGGATCTGGTGGTGATGGAGTTCGTCAACGATTCGTGGATGAAGCCGGAGAACGTAGAGGCGGATTATTCGCAAATCCTTGCGGATTTCCGGGAACGCGGCATGGAGTGGATCATCTGTGCGCCGCATTATGTGCGGGCGGACTGGATGGGACTTTCGAGCGAGAAGGGGATCGATGAAGATCCGCGTCCGTACGTTCAGGGGCTGCGTGCGTTTGCGCAGAAGCACGGCATCGCGCTTGCGGATGCGTCGTTTTACTATGGGCAGCTTTACCGGCAGGGGATCCCGTATTCCACGCTGATGACGAACAACATCAATCATCCGAACCGTTTCGGAATGTCTCTTTTTGCCGACGCGCTGATGAAGCTCTTTGAGGAGTGACGCCGTCGGACTGCCGGACTGTTTATTTACCGTTTCATCAAAACCAAGATCGGGGTTTTTTCATGACCATTACCGTCGTATCGATATTCGTTGCTGTGGGCGTGATGCTGCTTCTGGCTATCGTCATGGGGTGGATCCTTGGCTGGGCCAATGTCGCGTTTCATGTAGAGGTGGATCCGAAGATCGAACAGTTGCTGGAAGTCCTTCCCGGCGCGAATTGCGGTGCGTGCGGATTCGCGGGGTGCAGTGAGTACGCGGCACAGCTGGCGATGGGAAATGCGAAAGCCGGTGCGTGTACGCAGTGCAATAAAGAGGCGAACACGCTCATTGCGCAGATCCTTGGCTGTGCGGTCTCGGAGACGTTTCCGTATAAGGCGGTGATCCATTGCAGTGCGAATCGCTACCAGCGTCACGGATGCCAGGATTATGCCGGCGAAAAGAGCTGTGCGGCCGCGAATCTGATCTCCGGGATCCAGGACTGCACGTATGGATGCCTCGGCTACGGGGACTGCATGAGGGCGTGTCCGAACGATGCGATCGTCATTGAGGACGGTTTGGCGCGCATTCGGTACCATCTGTGTGTGGGATGCCGGATGTGTGAGGCGGTTTGTCCGCGGAAGATCATTTCGATCATTCCGTTCCGGAAATCGCAGATCTTAGCTGTTGCGTGTTCCAATCGCGAAAAGGGAATGGACGTGAAGGCGGTCTGCAAGGTCGGGTGCATCGGCTGCGGAATGTGCCAGAAGAGCAGCGCGGAAATGTTCACGATGGGGGCGAACCTGCCGACGATCGATTACGAACACTACCAGGGCGGCGATGTCCTTGGCGTGGTCGTGAACAAATGCCCGGCCAAGATGCTCATTTACGTGGGTGAGCCGACGGAGGAGGACATCAAGGCGACGCAGTATGAAGAGATGGACGACATCGTGAACCCGACTCCCTCCACGACGATGGACCAGTTCCGTCCGGACGGCGTGCATGATATGACGCACTAAGTCAGATCGTAAATTTTGAAAGAAAAAACGGAAAGACTCTCTGAAAATCGGAGAGTTTTTTCGTTTTTTTTGCGTTTTTTAAGAAAAAAAGTGGAAATTTTTTCAGTGTCCCCTTGACAAAGTGTCCATGATAGATTAGAATGATAACATTGGAATTCCGCAAGGGGTTTCATTGGCTTGTACCACACGAGAACTTCAGCAATTTTCGGGCGCAAGCACCCGGGGCGCGTTTTCACTTTCCTGGAAACGCCTCTTTTTTCAATGGCGGATAGTGTACGAATGTCTGCACTTTCCGGTCAGTCACACACTTGGTAGAAGCGGTTCCTAGAATATATTGGGGATACGCGCGTGTCTAAGTGTGTGGGCAGCTGAAGGCCTTCGTGTGGGATGCGGTTTGCGTATCCCTTTTTTTGTAGACACACACGAAAACTTCAGCAATTTTCTGTGCTTGTTCTGAGAAGGATGCGAGATTTTGTTCTTTGGGGATCTGGTTTAAAAGACTCTTCATGGAGCCGACCGAGGTAAAATAGGACCTGATCCTCAGCAGATGGAGTATGTTCGGCAGAAATATGTGATCGATTTGAATTTCTTTCAAGTGAACCTAAAACAAAAGGGATCCAATCTTACGTAGATTTGTTGAGCTGCTCCATCTGTGAAATTTTTGAAACGTATGTGGTTGATCTGGCGGGATTTGGGAGCGTAAACTGCTCCGTATGCTCTGGTACACTGCGTGAACATCTGACTCTCCATCATACTGCCATGCTGCCGCAGTTGTGAGAGAGAGGGATTCGGACGTGATTCCTTCCTCTGGCTCCATCTTCATGAACTTTTTTCATGTTTTTTGAAAAAAAATGGGTCGGCCCCCCTTGCAATTCTTCGGAAATGTGGTATATTTACTCATATCTTAACCGGGGAATTAGCTCAGTTGGGAGAGCGACTGGCTGGCAGCCAGTAGGTCAGCG
>CAZRGJ010000124.1:0-1096 GCA_964599445.1 uncultured Planctomycetaceae bacterium
TCTGCGGCCTACCGTCTGAAGAGAGGGACCGGCTGGTGCGTTCCGCCGGGAGTTCTGCACGCTCCGGGTTCTCTCTGCACTTACGAGCCGCAGTGGGGGTCCGACGTGTTCGGAATGTTCCAGTCGCTGGTCGAAGGCCGTCAGGTCGGCTGGGATCTCCTCACGAAAGACGTGCCGGAAGACAAAAAATACGATCTGGACTTCATCGTTGAGATGCTCGACTGGGAAAAGAACGTCGACCCGTACTTCAAGAAAAACTTCTACATGGAGCCGGTCGTTGACCCGGAAAACAGCGGCGAAGGGTACACGGATCGCTGGATCGACTACAAACTGTTCGACGGCAAGCAGATCGTGACGGCGAAAGAAATTACCGTGGATCCCGGCGCGAAATGTGTCCTGCGTGACCCCGGTGCGAGCGCGTGGATCTTCGTTCAGGGTTCTGGCTCGATCAACGGTCTGAAAGTCCAGACGCCCGTCATGATCCACTTCGGCGAAGAGACGGACGACGAATTCTTCGTGACGGCAGAAGCGGCCGCCCGCGGCATCACGCTGGAAAATACCGGATGCGAACCGCTCGTCGCTCTGCGATACTTTGGCCCGGATGTTCACGAAAAACTCCCGGAATGAGTTTTTTGAGTGGATTTTGAATCACGCCGTTCTCTGAAAAATGGAGAACGGCGCATTTTTTTGAATTTTTAAACCGGAATTTGTCGGGGAGCCAGAACATTTCTTTTGCGGACTGCGCTTCAAAATTGGAGTTTTTCATGAAGAGACTTTTTGCCGCCCCTGTTTTTCAGTAGTTTGGTTTTCTGACCGCGATCGCCGGCATTTTTTCGATTTTGAATTTCGTCCGACGGCTTCCACGCAGAAATGGGGAGAGACCCGGATTCTGTGGTGCGATGCATTCTGATCCTTGGAAGATCCCCATGAAAAACCTGAAGTTCCCGAGAAAGAATCCCTTTTTTTGATCTGCGTTTTCAGAGTCGGCATGATGCACGCAAACCGTCTCCGAATTTTAAGGAACCTGATCCGCATGCTGAAAAAAATTTTCCTGAACGAAACATTCATTTTTATTTTGATCCTCCTGAATGCCATG
>CAZRGJ010000124.1:1106-7569 GCA_964599445.1 uncultured Planctomycetaceae bacterium
GACGCTTTTTCTGCAGTGCATGCATGAAAGCAGCAGGTTCCTGCTGTTTTGCGATACCGGATTCCTTTTCTGTTTCCTGATCGAAATGTTTTTCAGACTGCGCGAGATGGGGTGGCGCGGGTACTGGAGCGATTCCTGGAGCCGGTTTGACGGTACCGTGACGCTGCTTTCCTCACTGTCGCTTCTTCATTTCTTTGCATTCCTGGGATTTCCTATTTCGCTGGAATCTCTCATTTTGCTGCGTGTGTTTCGTGTTTTCCGGTTTTTCCGGATACTGAGATTCATTCCGGCGATGGATTCCATCATTCGGGGAACCAAACGCGCGATCCAGTCCTCATACGTCATCGTTTTGGCTTTTTTTGTCATTGCGTTCATCGTTTCGCTCATTTCGTGTACGCTTTATCGCCAGACTTCTCCGGAATATTTTGAAAATCCGATCCGTTCCTTCTACACGATATTCCGGATCTTCACGATCGAAGGCTGGTACGAGATCCCCAATACGATCGCGGCATCTTGTGAGGACGGGATCTGCGGCGCGGCAACGAAGATCTACTTTACGTTTCTGCTTTTTGTCGGCGGGATCATCGGAATGTCGTTCATCAACTCGATCATCGTGGATGCGATGGTCAGTGACAATACGGAGGCTCTCGAAAGTAAAATTTCGACGCTGGAGACCAAGATCGATCATTTGACGCGCCTTCTCCTGTTGAGCGAAAATTCCCTGAAGGCGTTTCAGGAAAGATTTCCTGCCGCACTGGAAGGCCGGAAGGTACAGGAAGGTCCGGAGGACCGGGGAGACCAAAGAGACCGGAACGATCTGGAGCCGGAGGGCGCTACCGTTGATCCGTCTGGGCGGATCCATTCGGGAGATGCTCAAGAGCAAGGGGGAACGGACCTTCCGCAATCATCGGAAACCGCCGATGCTTCTGTTTCGGAAATGGATGGCCGAAACTCTGCTGACGGCAGTCGAAAACGGGATGCGTGACCCGGAACGTTGGCGAAAGACAAAAAAACGGGTATTTTTGAGGAATGAAAGGAGAAAAATGTTTGGGAAAAAGGAGAATGCAGTAAATCGGTGTGTAGTGTCGTTTGCTGAAGAACCTTCCAGATGTCCCGGTAAAATTTGCCTGTTTTTGCCAAATTAAAGTTTAGAGACGCTTTTGGAAGCCGATAAAATCCGGTTTTTCGGCATGATCGAACCCATTTTTGAGTTTATTTTCAAAAAAAAGCCTTCGAGTACTTGCGTTTTTGCGAATTCGTGCCAAAATAGAAGTAGAATTTCATTCCCTTTGCGGAACGGGAGTTTTTAAATGCTTTTGAAGATTTTTTTGAAAGCATCTTTCGGATGGATCTGAAAGGCTAAAAGCTTCGACTGTGCGTCCCTCATTTTTTCGCAGGGACTGTGGTCCGCAATGCAGGAATCGTCAGAAAACCTTTCAGGAGATTTAAAGTATGAAACTGGTTCCGATTGGAGAAAAAATTGTCGTTCGTCAGCTGGATGCCGCCTCGGTCACGGCCGGTGGGATCGTTTTGCCCGATTCTGCCAGCGAAAAACCGTCTGAAGGAAAAGTTCTGGCAGTTGGTGACGGAAAACTTCTTCCCGATGGGACGTACGCTCCGCTTCAGGTCAGCGAAGGCGACCGTGTCGTTTTTGAAAAATACTTTGGATGCAAAATCACGCTGAATGGTGAAGAGTATCTGATCCTCAACGAATCGGAAATTCTCGCAGTCATCGGCTAGGTATTTGTTTTTCCGTCAACGGCGTCTGGAAGATGAAAGGCGGAAGACGTCAAAACCGGACGTCGTGAATGAATTTGCGATCCGGCGAAGATTGCGGATAGATTTTGGAAAAGGAACTCAAAATGAACAGTCGGAAAGTTTTGGTCACGGGAGCGACTGGTCTGATCGGAACGAAGCTGGTCGAAAAACTCCTTGCTCGCGGATATGCCGTGCGAGGTATGGGACGGCGTCCGAAGCCGGAGTATCCTAAAGGGTGCACCGTTCCTCCGGAAAATCTCTGGGAGCATCCGGAGTTTGAGTATTTCCAGGGAGACGTCTGCGATGCCGATTCCGTTTCGCGAGCGATGGAAGGGTGCCGATTTGTGCTTCATCTTGCGGCATATGCCAAGAATTGGTCGAAAGATAAATCGATCTTTTACCGATTCAACGTGGACGCGATGGAGAATGTCTTCCGGGCTGCGAAGGCTCAGAAAGTGGAGCGGATCGTCTGGACGTCTACGATCGTGACGCTCGGCCCGACCGCTCCGGGAGTCTGCGGCGACGAGATGATGGAACGGATCACGGACAAATACTTTACGGAGTATGAGGAAACGAAATCGATCGCCGAAAAAAAAGCATTCGAGTGGGTGGAACGGGAAGGACTCCCGCTGGTCATCGTGAATCCCACGCGAGTTTTCGGCCCCGGACAGCTTTCTGAATCCAATGCCGTCGTGGACCTGATCCGCCAGTACTGCCGCGGGACGTTTCCGATCCTGCTGAATTACGGACGGAATGTGGGGAACTATGTGTTGGTCGACGACGTCGCGGAGGGGCACATTCTTGCGCTGGAACGCGGACGTATCGGCGAAAAGTACATTCTGGGAAGCGAAAACTATTCGCTTGGCGAATTTTTTAGGACCGTTGGCGAAGAGTACGGCAAAAAGCGTTTCCAGTTCCCGATCTACAAAATCATCCCGCTTTGCGTCGCGAACGGAATGAAACTTTCCGCGGAACTTTTCGGCATTTACCCGCCGATCACGCCGGGTTGGGTCAAGACGTTTCTTGCGGACTGGACGTTTTCATGCGACAAAGCGCGCAGGGAACTCGGCTACGAGCCGGTGAGTGTGCGTGAAGGTATCCGACGTTCGATCGAGTGGCTGCGGGAACTCAAGGAGATCCGTTAGGTTCTCTTTTGCGGTCGGATTTGAAAAAAACTGGATTTTTCAGGAAAAAAAGCCGAAAATTGAAAGATAAGTTGGATTCTGTCCATTTTCCAGTACACCTAAAGGTTTTCCAATGCCCAGAATGATTCACAAAACGCTCGTTTCGATTTTTTTCCTGATCCTCTGCATCTCCGGCACGGTCATGGGACGGGAGATCTACGTCGACAATATGCGGGGCAATGACGCATTTACCGGCCATACGACCCGGGCGACCGATGAAAGCGGGCCGGTCCGTACGATCCAGCGGGCTTTAGATCTTGCCCGAAACGGCGACCACATCATTTTGACGAACAATCCGGAACTTCCGTACCGTGAGAGTTTGCGTCTTTGCGGTGAAAAACACAGCGGGATCCCGGGATTTCCTTTCCGGATCATTGGAAATGGTGCCGTTCTGGATGGAAGTGCCGA
Source organism: uncultured Planctomycetaceae bacterium (assembly GCA_964599445.1). Lineage (GTDB taxonomy): Bacteria > Planctomycetota > Planctomycetia > Pirellulales > Thermoguttaceae > RGIG3701. The sequence goes on from CAZRGJ010000124.1 coordinate 4,457, forward strand.
AGTTCCGCCTCATTTCTGGCATTCGATCGGAGCCAAAGGGATTTTCGTCTACCAGCCGCTCTATATTGCGGATCAGAATCTGTTTTATCGCGGGAAGCCGATCAAACGGCTGGATGCCAAAAACGTGCAGACTGCTCAGGAGCTTCTTGCGCTTGACTGGCAGCCGATGCGATGGTGCCTCTGCCAGGGGAAGATCTATTTCAAGCCGAAAGACGCTTCCATGGTTTTGGCGACCGAGCGTCTTCTGCCTCCGGGAAGTTCCCAGGCGGTAGTCCGTCGGCAGTATGCCATTACGGCACCGGAGAAACAGTTTGGGATCCTGCTTTCGCATGTGAGTAATCTCGAGATCCAGGACCTGACCATCCAGGGGTTCCTGAATGACGGATTGATCCTTGGCGACATGGCGGTCGACGTCAAGCTGACGAACGTGACTTCTCGCGGAAATGCCCGAGCCGGCATCTCGGTCGGGACCGGCTGTGCGCTCTGGATGAAGGACTGTGTGCTTGGAAACAATCAGACGGCGCAGCTCGTGACGGAAGAAGGCTCGCTGACGTCGATCTTCACGTCGGATCTGATCCCGTATCCTGCGCCGGCCTGGGTCGAAAACGGCGGCGATGTCTATCGGGACCGTAAAAAAATCACCGGCGGTTTGAGCGAGATCGTCGACACCGGATTTGAAGATGAGCCGAACTATTTCGGAGATGAAGCCGCTGCGGTCGAAGAAGTTGAGCTTGAAGAAGAAACGGCGGAAGACGGTGACGTTCCGGAATCGGAAGAAGACGAGACTGGAGAAGAGGACGGCGGATTCAGTTTCGGAGCAGACGGCGATGAGGACTCGGAAGATGCGTCGGATGACGAGGAATCTGAAGACGACGGCGGGTTTGATTTCGGCGGCGATGAGGATTCTGAAGACGAGCCGGACGACGGCGGGTTTGATTTCGGCGGCGATGAGGATTCCGAAGACGAGTCGGACGACGGGGAGTCTGATGACGACGGCGGATTCAGCTTCTAAAAAAACGGAAGACCGTACTGCAGGATCAGCGGTACGGTCTTTTTTCTTTGAAAGATTTCTTCTCTTTTAAAGAAAACGCTTCCCTCCGTCTACGGGAAGGGTTAGTGCGTTGAGGAAATCGGCTTCCGGGGACGTGAGGAAAAAAATTGCGTGTGCGATGTCTTCCGGGGTTCCCCATCGTGCCATGAGTGAATCCTTGATCGCGTGTTCCTGCCAGCTTGCAGGAGCATTTTGGCCCCAGAGCGTCTGGATCCAGCCTGGTGCGATACAGTTGACGCGGACATTGGGACCGGTTTTTTGTGCAAGAGACCGGGCGAATGCCGTAACTGCTCCTTTGGCTGCCGCGAAGAGTTCCGCGCTGTCGCCGGCCATCCCCCACTCCACGGCATCCCAGCCGATCATGAGGATCGAGCCTTTCCGGTCTGCATTTTGGATCTTTTCTGCGATATTGCGTGCGATCCGGATCCCAGCCTGAACATCGATACGCCAAAGAGCATCCAGTTTTTTTTCGAAACTCCAACCTTTTCGCTCTCCCGTCAGAATATCGACTCCCGCAGCCAGCACAACGGCGTCGAGGCCCGGTCGGTCTCCCCACTGCCAGGCTTCTTCCACAAGCAGATCCTGCTGTTCCGGATCTCCAAGGTCGCAGAAACGGCATTGGATGGGAATTTGAGGAAATTCAAGCTGAAGATCTTCCAGAGGTTTCCGATTCTGGAATCCCTGAAGGAAAAGGGCATCGCCGTTTTGCGCAAATCTGCGGGCGGCCGCCAGACCGATGCCGCCGCTGGCGCCGGTGATGAAAATTTTACGCTGCTTCATGAGTCCGTATCCTGGAAAATGAAGATCTCAGAAATTTTCGGAAAATCAAAAAGACGGAAATCGGAGCAAGATTCCGTTTCCGTTTAGTAGCTGCCGCAGCTTGAGCAGGAACCGTCTCCGCTTTGCGGGATCCACTCGCCGTCTTCAAGAATGACCATTCCTTCCGGAATGCAGCAGTCTCCTGAAACGCACGTTCCGTAGGCCGGTGCGACCGGAGCGGTCTGCATTCGCGGTTTCCCGTCGCCCGCAGGAAGGACAGGCGGAGCAAGTGTGGGGACTGATGTGGAAGCATAGCTGCCAGCCGCGGAATTCTGAACACCATTTCCATTTCCTGGATTGGTATCCGGGTTGGAGCTGAAGCGTGTAAAGGCACTTCCTCGGGCAGCAGGAGGCGGAGTCGGAGCGTCCACTTTGGGGTAGGGATGCTCACGCATGGTCCGGATGACCTGCGTCGAGACGCCATTATTTTGGAGCTGAAGTTCCTCCTGTGTCTGGAGCGGCTGATAGAGTCCATGGGTTCGGATGTGCGTGATGATATTTTCGTCATTGACTTCGGCCTGTTTCCATCCGATGACGTCATGGACCGTCACGGGACGGGCCTGTACCGGTCGGCCAGTCTTCTGTTCCATGGCCTGGCGGTTTCGAGCATCATCCTTTACGCTGCGCGATGCAAAGAGCGGAACGCTGGAACTTGGATCCGAGGTCGGGCGGGGCTGGGACTCGTATGCACCGCCAGTCCCGACGTACGCACCTTCATGAAAGATCCCGGATGCACAGCCGGAAAAAAGCCCTCCCGTCAGCATTGCCGCACAAAGTCCGGAGAGCATTCTGATTCCTGAACGCAGTTTGATATTTGGGGTCTGATCTTTCATGAAATTTTCCAGGTTGGACTGTCTGAAAACCAAAAATGAACTTGACTTTCGCCAGTTTACCTGTTTGGGAGGGAAAAGTCAATTTGAATTTTGGGATTTTTCGCCATTTTTAAAGATTTTTTTCCAGGCAACCTCTCTGTTCTGGCAAGATCTTCGCCGATCGGTAAAAAATGCCGCTGTCTTTGGAAAAAATGTTGAATTTCGCAGTTTTTCCAAAGACAGTCGTGAGTGATGGAAAAAGTTGGGGAATTTTCTTTTTTGGGGCCTCCCCCTCCTTTTTTCTTTTTAAAGTTCTGGTAAAATAAAATAGATTTTATGTTTCCTATTTTTTATTTTGGCCATCAATAAATTCAGGGGAATTTTTATGCTGAATACTGATGAAATTCTTTCAACGATCGAGATGCTTCATG
>CAZRGJ010000125.1:0-7546 GCA_964599445.1 uncultured Planctomycetaceae bacterium
GTCGTTTTCGCCGCTGAGGATCAATGCCTGGGATTCATGGTGCCGGACATCTTCTTCCAGTGAGGATGATGGGGTTTTCGTTTCTGTTTCGGTCTCCGGGGCGGCTTCCAGAGCTGCGGCCGGATAGAAAAGGAAGGCGGCCATGAAAAGCAATGCCGCGGTCCTCTGGTACAGTGAGGCACAAAAAATGGAGTGGATACGGAGCAGATCAAACCTGGATTTTGTCTTCATTTTATTGATTTTGCTTTCTTGAAAGGAATTTTTGGTCCGTTGACCTTAATTTTTATTTCGGATGCTTCAGGAAACCGTGAAACCATTCTCTTTTCCGATTTCGGGGAAATGAATGGCCGAATGTCGTCTATTTTTCGTCCGAACGCGGATTGCGGAGATAGTAAAGCCTGCCATCCTCCGCACCCACGACAAGGTCCGGAATGCCGTCAGCATTAAAGTCTGCCGTCGTTGGGCTGGAGGAATGACCGGCCAGTTTCCTGCCATCAAGTGTTCCCTGGTTCCTGAAGTAGAATTTTCCGTCTTCCTTCTTTACCTGGCGTGCGAGATCCGCATTGCGCGAATTGAGCAAAAGGTCGAAGTTCCCGTCGCCGTCCCAATCGCAAACCGCGATCTTTCGCCGTCCGCTTCCTCCTGCGAAACCGGAGTTCAGCCGCATCGGCGTACCGTCTTCCCAAAAGAAGATCCGTTGGGGAGACATTAGCTTCAGCGTGCCGTCTGCGTCGCGGAAACGCTCAAAAAACGCGAAGTACCCTTCTGTGTCGAGCATGCAGAGGTCCATCAGTCCGTCGGCGTTCACGTCGAACATGACGGGCGTTGTGCGCCACTGGGTCAGTAGCTTTTTCCCCTCCGGTTTCAGCCAGCCCCACGCGAGTTCCGGCTGCGGACCTTCCCATTCGACTTCAACGGGCTGAGGCGCGGAGAATTCCGGTTTTGTTTTCGTCCCGATATTCTTAAACCATGCGGGTTTACCCCAGATGTGGTTCCACATGATGTCGGTCAGGCCATCGCCGTCCCAATCCGCTGCCGTGAGCGTCGTGTAGCCCCATTTTTCCTCGATCGGTCCCTGAATGGAGCCGTTCGGTTTGGCGTTGATGTGCGCGATCTTCCCTCCGGCTTTCACGAAGACCGGCTTTGCCCACGTGGGGAATTCTTCGCCTGGTTCGCTCAGGTTCTCGAAGAACATGATGTACCCGGCCGAGGTCCCGCAAAGGAGATCGTCCGCACCGTCGCCGTTCAGATCCGCGCCGCACGGAGTCACCAATGCACCGGCTTTCAGCTCGTCGGCTTCCTGCTGAAAGTAGAGCGGAGCTTTGAAGATCGGAACGCGAAGGCACTTTCCGTCTTTCGTTTCGGTGCGGAAATTCCCGGTGTTTTCGAAGAGGGCGACTCTTCCGTCCTCGTCGCCGCAGAGAATGTCCGGCTTCCCGTCCTGCGTCCAGTCGAAGACGACCGGCGTTGCCATGCAGAGATCGATCGCAGCGGGGGAACCATCTTCCGTCGCGGGACGGACTCCCGGTGCGTAAGCGGGCTGCGTGCGCATTCCGATGTTTTCGAAATACGTAAATTTGTCGCGGAATTCGCCGCAAAGAAGGTCCAGATCTCCGTCTCCGTCGAAATCTTCAAAAGAAGGCGACGGCCAGCCGTACGTCAGGGCGGTGTTTCCGTTTGTGTCGGCGAGAAGGTGCGGTTTTTCGTATTGCGGGGCGTCATTCGTGCCGCCGTTCCGGATGATGTAGACCGCTCCGAGCGTCGGTTTGTTTTTCCAGTTCCCGTTCTCGTCCCACGCATTATCCCAGCCGTAGTCTTTCCAGTCGTCAATCCCGACCGCGATGTCGAGGTTCCCGTCACCGTCAAAATCGACGTACTTCCACATATTGCCGCGAAGTCCGCGATGGTGAATGTTGGTCGGGAGCGGGAGCGTTTCCGGGTTGCGCAGGCCCGTGTTTGCGAAGTCGGGAAATTCCTGATTCTGGCACAAAACGCGCGTTTCGCCGTTGATGAAGCTGGCCTGGACGTTGATTTTTCCCGAGCTGATCCGTTCTCCGGGTCTGAAGACGGGCATCGCAGCGTGCGGGACCGGTTCGGTTTCTTTCGGACGAACGCCAAGGCCGGTTTTTCCTTCCGGAATACCCGGATTTTCAAATCGGTACGTCCCATTGTACGGCGTGTCCTCGCAGGAAAGGATCAGGTCCATTTTTCCGTCGCCGTTGAAATCCGTCGGCACGATCCAGACCCATAGACCGACGGCAAGATCGTCGATGAGTCCCGGATTTCGGTACTTCATGCGCACGAGTTTCGGCTCCGGCGGCAATGGCGGATCCCATGCGATCGGCTGGTCCGAGAAAAGGAGCTGGCTCCCCGACCAGCTGAATTGCGGCAGTTCGACCGTTTCGCCTTTTTTCAGCATCCGAGAGTAGATGTGCATTCCGGTCTTCCCGCTGTCGGTATACTGAAACACACGTTCCTTGCGCAGCGTCCAGGTGTCGTCCATTTCTTCTCTTGACGCACTGGACGCTGCCAAGATCACCGTGTCCTGTTTTGCCGTCACCGAAACGTTTCCCCGTTCCCCGCCTCCGAATTTCGTGAAAAAAACGCCTAGAAGCTCCTTCGGCACATTTTCCCAGACGTACTTTCGATTCCGGTACGCCAGCCCGCCGTTTTCGAGGACCGCCTTCTCGCAGTTCTCTCCCGAAACGCAGATCCGATCATTTTCATACAGAAACGCAGGAACGTCAGCATTTCCCGACGCAAACAGAAAACCGGACATCAAAAAAACCGGCATCAGAAAAGCCGTCCATCGGCTGAAATGTTGGATTTTGTGGATCATGGCTTGACCTTTCGGTTTTTAATGTGTGGAATTGAATGGGGAGGGCGTTAACACACTCTTATTTCGCATTCGGAAGCGGCGTGAATTTGAATCCTTTTCGCCTGGCAAAATGTTCTATCGTAGATCCTTTGGGACCGCGAAAGTGGATCCGCTCATCCATTCCATCAAAGGCATCCTCACTGATCTCAACCGATTTGCTGTAAATGGTCACGGACGTAAGTGAATTGCAATGATAGAATGCCTTCGGACCGATTTTTTTGAGACTGGCCGGAAGTACGAGACTCTTCAGGCTCTCGCATCCGTTGAAGGCGTCTTTGCCGATTGTTCTCAGGTTAGTAGGAAAATTGATCGTGTTGAGTCTGTCGCACGAGTAAAATGCGCCGACTTCAATCGTCTCAAGAGTATACGGAAGCGTCACCGAGAGGAGTTTATTCTGGCGGCTGAACGTTTTGGGACCAATTACGGTTACTCCGAGCGGGAGCTCCACCGAGTCGGCTTTTCCTATGTATTGCGTGAGCTGCACGCGGTCTCCAAGTGAAGTGAATTCAAAATTCCCCGCCAGAGCCTGTTCTAAAACTGCGTATTGCCTTTGGAGCTCCATTTTTGCTGCTTCAACGGGGGCGTTTCGTTCCTCGAGTGCTTTTTGAAGTTCTGTCAGGGCCTGCGTCTTTTCACCTTCTGCCTTCATTGCACGTTCATTTGCACTTTGTGCTTCCGAGTGGGCACGGGAAATTTCCGCCTGTGCCGCTTCTTTTTCTTCTGCTCTGGCATCCGCGACGGCCGCGGCGAGAGCCTGCTGTGCAGTTTCGAGTTTTTTTTGTATCGTGCAGGAATTTACGAGCAAAACAGCTCCGCCAATGAGAACCGTGAGTGCACCTGCGATTTTGAATGATGCGGGACATGGTGCCGGCTTATGATCCAGTGCTTCCAGAAATTTTGAGCAGGTCGGAAACCGGTCTTTGGGAGCGTCTGCGAGCGCGCGGGCGAGCACCTGATTCTGATGCCGTGAAAGTGAAGGAAGATTTGGCGAAAAAGAGCTTTTTTCACGTCGAAGGGCAACGAAATTTTCTTCCTGAAACGGCAGAGAACCTGCGAGCAGTTCGTAAAGGATCGTGGCCAGCGCGTACTGGTCAGTGCGTCCGTTCTGCCGTCCGCTTTCCATCTGCTCCGGCGCCATGTAGAGCGGCGTACCGGAGGACCCTGGTTTTTCGGAGAGAGAGACAGAACGGCCAAGAGTACAGGTTACCGCGGAGATGTTCTCGGGCCGAATTCTGGCGGCAATACCGAAGTCCAGCAGGATGGGTTTGCGTCTGTTTGTGAGGATGATGTTCTGCGGCTTTACGTCCCGATGAAGAATACCGGCGGCGTGCGCGTGATCCAAAGCTGCCGCAAGAGGGCGAATGATGGGGAGGATCTCATCGAGCGAAAGTCCTTTTTTGTGCCGCGGATGAGAGTGAAACCATTCCGCGAGCGTTTCCCCTTCGATGTGCGCCATCACAAGATAGAGACCGAATGCCGGATCTGTTTCCAAAGCCAGTAAGGGACAGATATTTGGATGAGTCAGATCATGCGTTAAGTCAAAAACACGCCGCACTTCGCCCATCGCGTTTTCGTCTTCTCGCAGTTTGTCGGAGAGGATCTTGCAGACGACACGCTGAACGTCTTTGCCGTCAGAGATTTTGGCAGCGAGCCACGTCTGCCCCATTCCGCCTTCGCCGAGCATTTTCTCCAGACGGTAGTTTTGAAACTCGCCGAAAAGCTCACCTTCCTTCAATTCCGCGAATTGTGCGGGGTCGTAGTTCACGACTTCGGGCATTAGAGTATCGAGGGAATTCATATTCGTATCGTTCATGGATTGATTTCGTATGTTTGGTATTGGAATTTCCTTGAAAATGAAATGGAGCTAACGGAACGATAGGACGGGTGGATCAGGAATGGCGGTGTTCATGGTAGTCGATGCGGGGAAGGCGGAGGTTCCAAGAGATCGCAGCCAGACGCCTGCCGGTGGTGATGAGGAAGGCCGCGAGGAAACCAAGGACGCGGATCTGTTCAGGCGCCAGAGTCGGCGGCGGGTAAATATTCAGCAGGTAAAGTGCCAATGCTCCGAAAAATACCGGGATGGCGTAAAGTTCATCGCTTAAAGGCTGTGCTGGTTTGTTCAGGATCACATCGCGGACCACGCCGCCTCCGCAGCCGGTCAGGAAGGCAAGAAGCATAATGGCAAAAAGGTTCATTTCGAGCTGGACGCCGATATTTGCCGCGACGCCCGCAAAGGCTCCGAATCCGAAGGCGTCGAAGTAGTTGAACAGACCGGCGCGTTTCCAGAACGAGGAGGGGAAAAAGTAGATCAGGATGACCGGCGCGAGGATCATCCAGAAGTAAAGCGGGTCGGAGAGAACGGCAGCGTCCCTTCCGAGGATGGCGTCCCGGATCATCCCGCCGCCGATGGCGGTAACGCCGGCAAGGAGCAGCATTCCAATGAAGTCCGGGTGCCGGTCAATGGCGCGCAGTGCGCCGGAAAACGCAAATGCGGCCGTTCCGATCAGGTCAAAAGCGTAAATGATGAACTCTCCGTTTCCCATGAATTTCTGCTCCGCTTGTTTTTCGTCAAAGGGAATATTTTATCCGCCGATGAATTTCAAAAACCGCGGACCGTTCGGAAACATGAATGGGGTCCCGGAACGGTCTACGGTTGGTTCAGGTCGAGAAATCGACTATTTGCCGGCGATGATCAGGTCCATGTCGGCACTCTTCTTGGCGATCGGATCGCTTCCGCCTTCGATGGTCATGAACCCATTGTATCCGATGTCGTCGATCGCTTTACGAACGACCGGCCAGTTCACGCTGCCGTCGCGGAGGTTGACGAATCCTTTATATCCGCCGCAGTCCGGACGGGTCAGATCCAGTTTGTAGTCTTTCGCATGGAGTTTCACGATGGAGTCACCCAGTGCGTAAATGTAGTCTTCCGTCGCGGCATACTTCACGTTGTTGCCGAGGTCGAAGTAGGCTTTGACCCACGGATTCTTGAAGTACTTCACGAACGCAGCGTAAAAGTCCGGCGTGATCCACAGATTGTTCCAGACGTTTTCCAGCGCAATGACGACACCCGTTTTTTCGGCGACCGGGATCAGACGCTTAATGGCTTCAATGCTGGCTTTCGTCGCGGTGTTCTGCGCTTCGATGTAGGCCTGGTAGGGCGTATTGTCGCCTTCCGCGACTTTCGAGACCATGAGCGTGTCGGGGTCAAATTCGATCTTGAATTCGCGCGGATTCGGCATGGTTCCTCCGGTACGGCACGGAACGACGAGGAGAGCGTCGCCTCCGTAGCCCTGGGTCGTTTCCAGAGCGAGGGAGATGTTCGCGATGTCTTTGTCGAAGGAGGCCGGATTGTTCACGTTTGCCCAGCCGAACAGAACGGAGTGAATGCGCATCCCGAGTTTTTCAGCGACTTTACGGGCTTCCGCGGCTTTTGCGGGACCGCAGGACCAATCGGTGGATTCCACGCCGTCGAAGGAATTGCGCTTGAAGTGCATGAGATTATCTTCGGTCGGATAGCCGCAAATGTAGCCCTTCAGGATCTTGGTTTTCCACTCGGCAGCCTGCGTGGAAGCCGGAATTCCCTGCCAGCAGGACGCGGCAACGGTCAGGACCATGGCGTTTTTCAGAAATTCACGTCTTTTCATCGTTTAAATCTCCATTAATGGGGGGATGGTTCGATCAAATGGGTCTTCAGGACGGTCCAAATCGCCGTCCATGACACTAATCGTTATCTTAACGGACAATTTAGGGAAAGTCAAGCCCCGCGATATAAAAAAACGGTGAAAAATATGAAATTCAGATGAAAATTTCCTTCCCTGAAGGTCTATCCAGGAGTTTGAGGAGCAATTTTTCCGTCCGACTCTGTATGGTGTCTGCGGGAGCTGCGGTGGATCTCCATTTAGGATCGGCCGCCGAATCAGGAAAAGCAGAGAGAATTTTTCTGAAATTTTGAGAAAATTCGCCAACCTGATCTTGACGAGAGAGGTTGATTTTGCTAAAATCAATGTTTCCGGGAAATTTTCGGGGAACTGAGGCTCGAAATGGGAGCCTGATCGAAAATCGGTTCGAAAAGATTGGAAGCAGTTCGCCAAACAGATCGAAGGCAGGCCGCCAAATGAAAAAACAGGAAAAATCAAGTGCAGCAGAAGTAGTGAAAGAAGTTCTGGTCGGTCGCTCGCAAAAAGAGCAGATCAGCATGATGATGTATTTGAATCCGGCACTTGTCGATCTTCCGGAAGGGGTTCTGATCACGTCCATGTACGGGAAGGTGGTCCTGTGCAATAAAAAGATGGGTGAGCTTTTCCCGTCGATCCGCCAGGCTGTCGATCTTTCAGACGTTCCGTGGCTTCAGAGCCGATTCCCCGACATGGACTGCGATCTTTCGATCCCTTCCGTGATCCGTCATCCGGACGGCCGCTATTTTTCGGTTTCACGGTGCCGGTGGACTACGCCGATCATTCCGGATGAGGAGTTCTGGATGATTCGATTCCAGCCGATCGGAATTGTGGAGGCGATCCTGCTTCGGAAGACGGAGATCTCGAAGATCTGTGAGGCTCTGTGCGATCAGAAGCAGCTTCTGGAGCAGACTCTTCAGCAGAGAAACCACTATTTCAGCAATGGGCTGCACATGATCGCGCAGACGCTTGGGCTGGATGATTTTGAATTTTG
>CAZRGJ010000126.1:0-285 GCA_964599445.1 uncultured Planctomycetaceae bacterium
CTGCGGCCTGTATCGCCGAATATAAAAGCGGCAAAGGTCACTAACGTGACCGTATTGCCGCACTCCATATTAAAAGGCATAAGGTTTCAAAAACTTGAATCACGGAGAGAAAAACATGGAAAATCAGCCAATCATAGAGTCTGCGCTGGAGTTTGCGCGGGAGTCGTTTCAGAATGATTTCAGCGGGCACGATTTTGCGCATACGTTCCGCGTTTTTCAGCTCGCGCAGACGATCGGGAAGGCGGAAAATGCAGATCTGCGGACCGTGCAGCTCGCGGCTCTTTT
>CAZRGJ010000126.1:295-7519 GCA_964599445.1 uncultured Planctomycetaceae bacterium
GATGTCGATGATCCCAAACTCTTCGGCGGTACGTTCGGGCAGTTTGAACGCGCGGAACGGTTTCTGCGCGAAAACGGACTCGGCGATGAGGAGATCCGAAAGATCTGCCTGATCATCTCCGAGATCTCCTTCAAAGGGACCGATACGCGGACGCCCTCGACGCTCGAAGGGCAGGTCGTGCAGGATGCAGACCGGCTCGACGCGGTGGGAGCGATCGGGATCGGACGCGCTTTCGCTTTCGGAGGCTCAAGAAACCGCCCCATGTACGACCCGGCAGAGCCTCCCAAAATCGGGATGGATGCCGAGCAGTACGCAAAAAATCAGGGATCCACGATCAATCATTTCTACGAAAAACTTCTCCTTCTCCGTGAAATGATGAACACACCGACCGCCCGGTGTCTCGCGGAACACCGCCACCGCTTCATGGAGCAGTTCCTCGACGAATTCTTCGCCGAGTGGGACGGGGAACGCTGAATCTTTTTCACCGCAAAAAAGAAAAAAAGGGAGAAGAACGCATTCCTCTCCCTTTTCAGATCGAAAGACCGGCTATTCAGCCTGCTCTGCTCTACTTTTCTTCAAGCACCACGCGGAATCCGACGTCAAAGAGACGCTGCCAGACCGGCGCACTTCGGGAAACGTGGACGGCCGCGCGATACGGTCTGTCGTACCACGAACCGCCTTTGATCAGGAAGTTTCCGGAATCGTCTGCCGTTCGGGTCCATTCCGCGACATTGCCGTGCACATCATAAAGTCCCCACGCATTCGGACGATACGAACCGGGTGCCGCGGTCAGGAGCACGCCGTCCGAGAAACGTTTCTCCGACGGGATCCAGTCGTCGTACTGCGTCAGGTTTGAGTACTTCTGATCCACCGTGTACGGGTTCGTCGCGAAATCCTTCATCGAAAGGTCCGCCAGGTTGGCGTACTGTCCGAAATCCGAGTCTTTCGTCCCGTAGAAGAACGGCGTCGTCTGCCCGGCACGCGCGGCCCACTCCCACTGCGTTTCGGTCGGAAGCGCACAGGTCAGCTCACCGCCAAGCTGTTCGGTCAGCCATTCGCAGAATTCCTGCGCCTGCGCGTTCGTGACGCGGCAGACCGGCTGGAACGGATTGTTCATCGGGTAGCCGTGGATGCCGAACTGATAGCAGTGCTTCGATTCCACGCGGCTGTTGTGCGTCGGATCAAAGGCGTGGAACTGGTCGTTCCGGATCTCTTTCGTGCTGATCCAGAACGGCTTCTCAATGCGCGTTTCCTTTCCGTTCACCGTGTAGGTTCCCGCCGGAACACGCACGAATTCCAATGCCGGACCGTTCGGGAGCTTGACCGTCTTCGTCTCAAGAGGAGCGTTTACCGACGCGGTTTCCGCCAGGACCTTGACGGCGGGATCTTTCCGTTCGTCTGCCTTCTGAAGCTCTTCCGACGGCATGATCGGCTCACCCTTTTCGATGTCAGTCGGGTAGATCGCTTCCGCGTCGTGCGGGTCAAGATTTCCGTAAAGTTTCGCCAGTTCCATGCGGCGCGAACGCTGTTTTTCCGGGTTCTTCGTCGCTTCGGTCCAAGTTCCGTGGAACGGGCAGTTCAGGTCGATCCAGGTCAGGAGACGATCCCAGGCCTGCGGAGAAAGCCGGACGCCATGGTGTCCCGCACGCAGGATCTGCACGAGTTCCGTCGTGTCTGCCGAGAATTCCTTCGGCTCAAGCAGGTGCATGTCGGACTCGATCCCCGAACGGCGGACGTACTTCTGAAGATTGAAGTATCCGACCGTGAAATGCGAGTCGCGGCGCACATACCCGGTCCCGTTTCCGTGCTGGACAGAACGGTAGTCCTTGACGTACTCCGTCCCGCGCAAGTCGGGATATTTGGTATCCTCTTTGCCGCCGTCGTGGCACGCGAGGCAGTATTTGTCGATGATCGGTTGAACTTCACGCGCGTACGAGAACCCGCGGCGCTGTCCGTACCAGGGTTTGATCTCATCCGGTTTGGCAAGGAATCCCATCGAGGTCTTCGGGACTGCCGCCTGATTCAGGTCCTCATGGCACCCATTGCACTGGAGGATCTCACCGGGCATGGCCGTCGTCCACGAACGCATGAGCTGGAGTGCCTGTCCGGATTCATCCAGAGGCTGGAACGCGATCGGAGTGTTCGCCGGAATGCGGAATCGCGCGGAACCGTCCGGATGGACCGGGACCGTTCCCAGTACTTCCTTAATGTCCCACGGACCATCCACGCCGACGACGCCCATCAGACCGCCCATGTTCTGGTACGCAAAATGGTACGTGATCAGACGGAGCTGCTTGATCGTCCCACGCGGCACGTCTTTCAGACCCGGCCCATTGTAGATGTCCGCAATGTACGCTTCCGCATCTTTCCGCGTCAGGTCCACGCGGTCCGGGATCACCATCGGACGCTCACGCTTCACGATCGGGAACGGCTCAAGAAGCGCGTACTGGTCGTCCTCGTACAGAAGCGTCAGATTGTCGAAAACGTCCACAAGATAGAGTCCCCATTTCGCCTGCGGAGACGGCTTGCACGAAACGAGGAAGTACTTCTCTGAAAGCGGGTATGGATGCAGGAACTTCGGCCAGGAATTCCGAACGAGTCCGTCTTTGATGATCGGCTCGACTTTCTTTCCGAAACCGGGGATCCGCTGCACACAGCCGTCCGCTTCGTTTCGTCCCATCGCCGGGTCAAAGAGACAGAGTTCACCCGCACGGTGCGAGTCGTGGTGGCCCGTAATGACCGAGACGACCATCGAACGGTGACCGGGGATCGGTCGCGAGTACCAGAAAGAGTTCGGCCAGTACGAGTTGCTCCCATAGTAGGAGAGCTGGCCCGTTCCGTCCGGATTGCACTGGAAAAGCTGACGCGAATTGCTGTGCGGGATGTCCGCGTACTCCCACCGCTGGTAGAGAACGCGCCCGTTATTCAGCACGCACGGATTCCACGAGTGTTCCTGGTCAAACGCCAGCTGACGCTTCGCGGAACCATCTCCGTTCATCAGGAAGAGCGTCGAAATGTGCGAGTGTCCGTAAACACACGGCACACCGGCCATCATTGCCGTCGAAGTGTAGATGATGCGTCCGTCGGGAAGATAGCACGCATCGTAGGAGTCAATGTCCGGCTCGTCGGCCGTCAGCTCGCGCGGCGCGGATTTTCCGTCCAGCGCGTACTCGAAGATCTGCCATCGGTCGTTCGACCCGATCGAGGAAAAGAGGATTTTGTCCGCGTCCCAGTTCAGATCCACGTCTCCAACAAAATACGGTTTTTCGGGACGATAAACGACCGGAACTTTCGCCCAGTCCAGTTTCGTTTCGGTTCCCTTGAGCGGAACGCGTACGATGGCGTCGTCGAAACCTTTGTGCGGAAGCGTCGAGTTGCTCTCCCAATTGCACGGAAGTCCCATTCGCGGCGAAGAATAGGAGCGGCGGACCACCAAAAGCTCGGAAATGCCGTCGAGGAGCGGGTTGGAGAGGAGTGCCTCACGCTGAAGGGCGTTGAATCGCACGGAAAGGTCCGCGAACGCCGCTTTCTGCGCATCCGTGACGGAATTTTTCGGATCCGGAGTCTTCAAAACCGCTCCGGTCAGCGTTTCCGCCTCTAACTTGATCTTTTCCAGACGCTGACGGTATCCGGAATCCTTGAACCGGTCCGGATGAGCGGCGTAAAGGTCATTCAGTGCACGCTCAAACGCCGGGATCTTCTCGGAAATTCCGCCCGTCAGCTGCGCAAGAAACTTCGCCGTCGCCTCGGCCTTCAGCTTTTCGACCGCTTCCAGTTTAGCGGCACACCACGTTTTGTACGCGTCGGCATTGGAGAAAAGGCTCTGCATCGAGTCCTCATCCGTCAGCGCAAGAAGCTCCACGACCGAGCACCAGCTGTTTGCCGACGTCTTCTCTTTGCCCGGAGTTCCGGTTTTCGCGGGGTACGTTCCCCAAATGCGGTAGCGGATACGGCTGAAACGCAGTTCCGACTCGACCGGGATCGACGTGAGGAATGGACCGGCATCGCGCCCCGTGATGCGGTCTCCGGAGGAGATCTTCAGCGTGTAGCCGTCGTCATTCAGAAGCTCGACCTCGAAATCATGATTCGCCCGCATGTCGGAATTCGACGTACAGAGTACGACCCGGTCCAGTTTCACCGCACACGGCAATTTGTATTCGACGACCGCCGGAGATTTTCCGCCGCACTCGACGCGTCCTTCATTGACCCACACGCCGGCCAGTCCGTCAGTGAGCTGAGGTGCTTTCGCTTTGTCGTCGATCGAGCACGCAGTCAACTCCGTTCCGGGAATCGCCAGGACGTTCACGGGAGTCATTTCGACGATTTTTGCCTCGATCGCGGCATGACCTGTCTCATCAGACGGAAATGCTTCTTCAATTCGCTGGGCTGCTGAGGCGGCATTCAGAGCGAAAAATCCGCTGATCAGAAAAAAAATGATCGATCCGATTTTACTCATGATCCATTTTCCATTTTAATTGCGGTCCACCTTCACAGTGTCCGACAGGGGTGGGAAATTTGAAAGAAATCAACGTTTAACAGGCTGAAACACAAACATTCTCGTCCACAGCCATACATTTTCCAATTCTATACAATCCGCAGAATTTCGCAAGTACTCCCCGAAGGATTTTCGCAAAAAAATACAATAATTTATGATGAAAAACTAAACCGGGAAGCGGATACTGCCGCAAAACAGAAAGAGGGGAGAAAAAATCTCCCCTCCTTTTCTTTCGGGATGCATCCATTAATTCAGGCTTACTTTCTTCTGCGGAAGAAGTAAAGGCCTGCCGAACCGAGAAGCAAAAGCAGCACGGACGCCGGCTCCGGAACCGCATTGTAGTCCGTCGCCAGAGTCAGGATCCTGCCGTCAGGACTCAGGAACAGATTCCATTCATACTGAAGGCTTGGATCAAGCATCGTTTCCCAATCGGAAGGTGCGTCGATCGCCTCATGAGAGATCTGCGTGCCGGATGATACGATCTCGTAAACACCCCAGTCCAGAAGATTCTCTTCCGGGATCGTGAGGAACGAATCCGCACCGAAAAGCACATCGCCGGCGATATTGAAATCCGTCGTGCCCGGAATCACTTCGAATTCGCCGTTCACTTCCAGCGAAGCGAGAGAAGCCGTTCCGGTACCGGTCAGGATGGTCCCGGCCTCCATCGTAATTGCCGTGTTGGGAGAGCCTCCGGAGATTTCGAGGGTGCCTTCCTGAATGTGCGTAGGGCCGGAATACGTATTCTGGCCGGAAAGGATGAGCGTGCCGGTCCCGGTCTTCGTCAGCCCGCCGTCGCCGGAAAGTACGCCGGACCAGGTGATCGAGCTGTCGCCGATTGTCTCGAATTCGACCGGATCGTCCGTACTGGTCAGAGTCGCTTTCAGGTTGCTCGACCAGCTTCCGTTTTCCTGGAAATTGGCGGAACCTTCAATGACTTTTCCGGACGTGATCTTCCCGCTTCCAAGGTTGGCCTGGTAGCGTCCTTCCTCCATACGGGTCGACATGATCCCGCCGGATCCGATGTTGAGCGTACCGCCGTTAAGATTCAGAGTACCGCGATTCTGATTGTCTCGTGCATTGAGGTTAAGTCTTCCGGCATTCACGACCGCAGTATCGGAAATCGTCAGCGTACCATCAGAATCGACCGCGAGCCAAAGTCCGGTCTGTCCATCCGATCCATAGTTCAGAACATTCAGCTCACCGCCGGAAATGTCGTAGAACGCCGTCAGGTCACGGTAATGCCCGATCGCCAGATCGCCGCCGATGTTGACCGTACCGCCGGTCTGGACGATACGCGCCGTGTAGGTATTCCGAACCTCGCCGACACGGAAATTCCCCGCGATATTCAGCACGGCATCGTCCTGGATATTGAACGTGGTGCCGCCTTTAATGTCGATCTTGGCTGCGTCAAGCTGCGCATTCCCTTTGAGCGTGATGGTCTGACCGGTCGTCGTCAAGGTCCCGCCGACGTTCAGGAACGCGGAGTCCTGAAGCGTGAGCGATTTTCCCTCAAACAGGAGCGACGCAAGCGCGGAACCGTCATGCTTGAAATTCCCTTTATCGCCGGTCAGGATCACTTCGCCCATATTGTTCGCACTTCCGATCGTGACCGCGCCGGTACCGCTGATGCCGCCGGTCGTGAAGACGATGTTCCCGTAGTTGGCCGTACCGTCCGCCCGGTTCGTTCCGATGTAGAGTCCCGTTCCGTCCATGAGCTGAACGCCGGAGGTCTTGAACGCGGAATTATTTCCGCCAAGATACAGTTTTCCTTCCATCACGACCGTTTTGCCCGTGTATTCGGAGACACCGGAGACGGAGGATTGATTTTGCGTGAGGTGGAGATCTCCCGCGCCGACCTTGATGAAGTTCGTCGTCACGCCGCCGTTGTCCACGAGACCCACATTGGAGAACTGTACGTCTCCAAGACTCTCCAGTGCGGCACCAAAAATATCGTATTCGCCCGCCGCGTTCTGGTATCCGGACGTAATGTTTCCGCCGCCCTGGATCCAGTGATTCCGAGTCTCAAGCTCGATCATGCCGGTCGTGACGGTAAGCGTCTTGCCGGAATTGATCATAAGGTCGCACTGCGTCGTGAGAGAATTGATCGTGTAGTCGCTGGAGATCGTCTTCTTATTCTCCGTATTGCGGTAATCCGCGTTCGGAGCCAGTGTTTCGGTCGTCACGGCCGCCGCGATGGTGCCGTCCGCCTGAACGCTCGCGAAATCGTTCCCGATGAACCCGCCGGGGATGACTCCGGGAGTACGGCCCGTCGCCTTTTCCGTCGTGAAGTAGTGGATGGAGCGCGTGCCGAGTTTGTCGAAATTGCCGAGATCCACGACCTGCGAATCGCCGACCAGCGAAATCACTCCGTTCTGCTCGACCGCCGTGAAGGAAAGGCGGCCGTTAGTGAAGGAAAGATTTCCCGTCCCGCCGACCATGAGACGATCGACCTTGACCGCTGCGCCGCCAAGATCCATCGCCGTGTCCGCAGAGGTGAAGAGCCGGACGAGTTTTCCGTCCGTCCACGCCTGATTTGCCGCGCCGGTCAGGTCATTATTCCAGACGTTCCCCGCCCAGTTCACCGTGCCGGAGATCCCAAGCCGGGAAAGCGAGTCGGCCGTATTCACGATCTGGAGTGCCGCGAACGAACCGCGCGCTCTTCCGCCAGTAATCGTCACATTAGTCTTTCCATCGACCGTCAGCGTATTGCCGTCAAGATCGCGGATGAC
>CAZRGJ010000127.1:0-7517 GCA_964599445.1 uncultured Planctomycetaceae bacterium
GCTGGCGATGGTCCTCTACGAAATGCTGACCGGCTCGCTTCCATTTTCGGGAAACATCGTGTCGGTCATCATCCAGAAAATGCGTTTCGATCCGCGGTCAGAAAGTTTTGCTCAACACGTCAATGACGCTTTTGTCCAAGTCTTTAACTTTGATGCCAAAGAAAGATTTGCATCATGTGCGGAATTCATCACGGCACTGACCGGCGGTTCCGACAATTCCGGGGTCGCGGAACAGCGGAAAGCACTGGAAGAAGAACGCCGACGTTGGGAAGATGAACGCCGACGTTGGGAAGATGAACGCCGACGTTGGGAAGATGAACGCCGACGTTGGGAAGAGGAACGTAATGCGCAGCAGCTTCGGGAGCCGGAACAAAAATCCTCGAAACCGCGTGTGAACATGGCGGAACTGGAGGAGACCCTTAGGAACCACGGGTTCGAATACGTGATCGACGGCGACTCCGTCACGATTGCCAAATACACCGGCTCCGCCCACACCGTCAAGATCCCCTACGGCGTGACGAGCATTGAAGAAGGTGCGTTCTCCAACTGCGACAGCCTCAAGTCGGTGACGATTCCCGCCAGCGTGACGAGCATTGGTGCCGGTTTATTTATCGGGTGCTGGCAGTTGACAGAAATTCGCGTTTCCGTGGGCAATACGCATTTCAAGAGCTTGGATGACGTCCTGTTCTCTGCTGATGGTAAGTCGCTAATATGCTTTCCGGCAGGCAAGGGTCTCACCAAATACACCATCCCCGATAGCGTGACGAGCATTGAAGCAGGCTCGTTCCATTGCTCCAGCCTCAAGTCGGTGAGGATCCCCGATAGTGTAACAAGTATTGGTAACGGACCGTTTGGCCTGTGTGATAAACTGACAGAGATCCTTGTCTCCGCGAGTAATACGCATTTCAAGAGCGTAATGGTATCCTGTTCACTGCCGACGGCAAAACGCTCATTCAGGTCCCGAAAGGCAAGGGCCTCACCGAATACACCATCCCAGATGGCGTGACAAGCATTGGAGATCACGCGTTCTACTGCTGTGACAACCTCGCGTCCGTGACGATCCCCGCCAGTGTGACGAGTATTGGAAATGGCGCGTTCTGCTGGTGCTTAGGTCTCATGTCGGTGGCAATTCCTACCCGTGTGACGGACATTGGAGATTTGGCGTTTGGCGCCTGCAAGAGCCTCACGTCGGTGATGATTCCCGAAAGTGTTATACGCATTGGAAAATGCGTGTTTTACGAATGCTCTGACGACCTCGTGCTCTGCGGTAAGGCGGGGTCTGAGGCAGAGAGGTATGCGAAGAAGGCGGGAATCAAATTTCAGGTGAAGTAGCGGTTTGACATTTTGTTTTTTCGCGCAGGGACGCAGGGAAAGAAGACAGGGGATGGTTCTTTCTCTGCGTTTTTTGTGTTTTGGAATGGAAAGATTGACGGAAAGTCTAAAAAAAGGCAAAATTTCTCTTGACAAAAAAACAGGAAACGTCTATTCTGTCGGATATTGCAGTAAATTCACGATGTAGTGCAGGTCGAAGATGAAACGGAATTCAATTTCATTCAAAACGCAGATCCTTGGGCTTTTTGCGGCCGTCTGCGTCCTTTTTTTCGCCGGATGCGATTCGATCGGCGGGAAAAAAGATGTGGAACGCGGACAGCTGGATCAGAAAAAAGAGTACTCCCAGCCGAAATTTGTGGGCGACATCACGATGGCGTATGGTGCGGAACCCATTGAAGTTTCTGCCGTGAGTCTTGCCGCAAATCTGGCCGGCACGGGGAGCGATCCGCCGGAGTCTGTGCAGAGAACGATGCTTCTTCGTGAAATGGCGAGCCGGGACGTTGCGCATCCTGCGAAAGTTTTGGCCGATCCGAGTACCTCTCTGGTCATCGTCAGCGGACACCTTCCCCCCGGTGTGCAGAAAGGGGATCGATTCGACGTCGAAGTGACCGTCATGATGGACAGTGAAACGACGAGTCTGCGCGGCGGGTACCTGCTGCCCGCGCCGATGAAGGAAATGGAGATGCTTGACCGGCTTCGTGAAGGACGGAAAAGAGCCACGTGTTCCGGTCCGATCATCGTAGAACCGAAAACGGGGACTCCGCGCGATAAAATGACGCAGTGCCGCGGTATCGTGCTCGGCGGCGGCGTGTCGACCATCAGCCGATCGATCCACCTTCTCGTTTCCCGGACTTCCGCGAGACCGGACAAATTCATGACCATGAAGATTGAGCGGGCCATCAATGCACGATTTAAGATGGGGACCGGAAGTTCGGATAAAGTCGCGAAGGCGAAGGACGACAAGATGATCTACCTCTCGATCCCGCCGGAATATCGCCAGAATATCTACCGGTTCGTTGAGGTCGTGCAGTGCCTTCCGGTCCTCGAGACCGAAGCGGAACGGCTTGGCCGGATGAATCTTCTGGAAAAACGGCTTATGGATCCGACGAGTGCAAAACGTGCGGCTCTGGAACTTGAGGCGATCGGACGCAAGGGGATCGATACGCTGAAACTTGGTCTGACGTCGAATGAACTTTACGTGCAGTTCCACGCAGCGCAGGCTCTGGCGTACCTGGACGTGAGCGACGGTGCGGAGGTCCTTGGCCGTGTTGCGCTGGAAGACCGCGTGAATCGAGATGCTGCACTCAAGGCATTGAGTGCATTGGACGATCTGAATGCGTACGATGTCCTGCGAGATCTCATGAGTTCCGAAACTGCCGAGACCCGCTACGGTGCGTTCCGCGCGCTGTACATGATGCGTCCGACGGATCCGCTTGTGGCCGGTGAGCATCTGGGAAGAAAAACGTTCCATTTCTGCGTCATTCCGTCCACCGGGAAGCCGATGCTTCACGTCACGAAACGGACGCGGGCCGAGATCACGGTCTTCGGTGAGGATCAGCACTTCCGTCATCCGCTGGTCGTTGAGGCACCGAACAACATCATCGTGCGGTCCAATTCCGACGATGAGATCGTCGTTTCCCGTTTCGGAGTCAATCAGCAGGATCAGCGCCGAACGGTCTCGAGCCGCGTTGAAGACGTCATCCGTGCACTTTCGGAAGTTGGCGCGACTTACCCGGATGTGCTGGAGGTTATTCAGGGAGCGATCGCACAGAAATCACTCAGCACCTCATTCCACGTCGATGCGCTTCCGGAATCCGGACGTCTGGATCCGATCGAGAAAAACCGGATCGAGCAGGAACGCCGTGAACGCTACCTTCTGAGCAAAGCGAAACGGGAGGCTCGGGCAGAAAACGGCGAGGCGGAAGATCTGGATGCGGAAAATGCAGACCGTTCGGAAGATCCGGCAAACGGAGAGGCGGAAGATGCAGAGAATGGACCTGCAGAAAACGCTGCGGAAGGAAACAGTCCTGCAGCGGATCCATTCTCTTCCAGTATCGGAGAGTCAGATGCCGGGGGGCTTTCCGGAGAAGTCGATTCCTGGAGTAAAACCGGCAGTCCCGCAGGCGAACCGGAAACAGCGTATGCTGATGAGGCGGAAACTGTTTCGTCCGGGGACGCGGATGAGGATGAGATCTTTGAAGAAGATATGCGGACCTCGGGAGAATTTGCTCCTTCCTCAGATCTCTGAGTTTGGAACGCCGCTCCGCTACTTTAAGGCTGGATGAACGGCCCGAAGAAGATCCTGGGAACAGTCTGATCGTCAACTGTTCCCTTTTTTCAAAAAGTCCGCAAACGCTCTCTTTGCCGGATTTTTTAATTCCGTCCACAGCCGCTCCGATCGGGGAGACCGCCGGTTTGGTTTGGCTTCCGAGCTGGTTTTGCCGTGGTTTTGCCGTTGGTTGGGGGCCTTTTGTCCGTTTCGTTTTGTTTCAGAAGAACTGAAGAATTGATTTCCTCATGCTTAGATCCCTTGAAGTGAGCGGCTTTAAAAGTTTCGCCGATCGGAGCCGGTTTGAGTTCTCGAGCGGACTGACGGTCATCGTGGGTCCCAACGGGTCGGGAAAATCGAATGTCGTGGACGCGATCAAGTGGGTCCTCGGCGAAAAAAGCATGAAATCTCTCCGCGGTAAAGATTCCAGCGACGTGATCTTCAACGGTTCCAGCACGCGTAAGGCAATGAATTCCGTGGAAGTCTCCCTCACGTTCGACAATTCGGACGAAAAGCTGAATTTTGATGCGTCGGAGGTCGTCGTGACGCGGCGGGCATTCCGCAGCGGTGAGGGAAGTGCGGAAAGCGAGTACTTTCTGAATCGCCAGCCGTGCAAGCTGAAGGATATTCGTGACCTGCTTTTGGGGACCGGTCTCGGAACGCACGCGTACAGCATCATCGAGCAGGGAAGAGTCGACAGTCTGCTTCAGTCGTCGCCGCGGGACCGCCGATTTCTTTTTGAGGAAGCGTCCGGAGTCAGTCGGTTTCGGATCAAAAAACAGGAAGCGTCCAATCGTCTTGAGCGTGTCGAGCAGGCTCTTTTGCGTCTTTCCGACATGGTCGGCGAGAAGGAAGCGCAGCTGAACCGCGTGAAGTCTCAGGCGGAACGGGCACAGGAATTCCGGGAGCTTTCTTCCCGTCTGGAGCACCTGCGCTTTCAGGCGGCTGCGCTGGACTATTCCGGCATGAAGACGAAGATCAGCGCAACGGAATCGAAAATCGTTTCCCTGCTTGGCGAACAGGAGGAACTTCAGGGCGACCTGGAGGAGATCGAAGCGCGTCTTCAGGATTTCGACCGATCCACGGGGCATTTTGACCGCCAGATCCAGCTTTTTACGGATCAGATGGCCGAAACGCGCCATTCGATCGGAATTTCGGAAGCGGCGGCGCAGTTTCAGTACAAGCGGATGAGCGAACTGGAAGGCGAGATCGATTCTGGACGTCTTCGTATCGCGGAAATGGGGCGACGCCTGCGTTCTCTGGATGAAAATCGGTTTGCTGCGCAGGAAGATCTGGATCAGGCGCAGCTTCAGAAGGCCAGCGTGACGGAGAATCAGACGGCCGCAAAAGCAGATCTGGAGGATGCGGTCGGGGCATTGGAAAAGCTAAGGTCGCAGAAAGAAACGCAGTCGGCCGCCAGTTTCGACTTGATGCGCCGGATCTCTGCGGAAGAAAATGCACTGAGTTCCCTTGCCGTTCAGGAAGCCGCCGCTGCTCAGCAGATGGAGCAGAATCGGACGCACATCCAGACGATCGAGGATGAGATCGAGGAGAGCCGGATACGGCAGTCGGAAAAGGAAAGACATCTTGCCGAGCTGAATGTGCTGAAGCAGCGGAACGAGGACGATATTCGCGAGGCGCAGAGTGCACAGGATGCCGCAGACCGGCTTTGGAATGAGGCCAAAGCGCATTTGATGGAACTCCACCGTCGGCATTCTGCCATGCTTGGACGCATTTCGACGCTTGAGGAACTGCAGGAACGCCATGAAGGCCTTAGTCCCGGTGTCCGCTATCTTCTGACGGAAGCCAGACGGCACGCTGACGGTCCTTTTCGCGACATTTCCGGGCTGGTGGCGGATCTGATCCAGGTGGAAGTGGATGCCGCGATGCTGATCGAAGTGGCGCTCGGCGAGAGTGCGCAGTATTTGGTCGTGGAGCCGAATTCGACGCTTCTGGAGGCACTCTGCCAGAACTCTCAGGGATTCCCCGGACGGGTCGGATTCATCTGGATGGATGATTTTCTCCCGGAAAGTCAGAGAAAGTTTCGTGAAGAGCTTGCGGGATCGGGAGGTTCTGCCTCTCTTTCGGCGTCTTCTCCGGCATGGCGTGCGGCTGAAGTGCATCGTCGGGCGGCTGCCAGCCGTTTTGCGCACGTGCGGATCACCAATGGTCTCGATCGGATGCCGGGTGTGCTGGGACGTGCCGATCAATTCATTCAGTGCGAGGATCTTTACCTGCCGCTCTTTAAGTATCTTCTGGGAGAAACGTGGATCGTGGAGGATCTGAATACCGTGATGAAACTCTCCCATCAGATCTATTCGGGAGAACTGACGCTTCCGCTTTTCCCGGCGGTCGATCTCCTGGATCTTTCCGGGACGGGGAGAACGGAAAATGAAGTTTCTGCGAGGCTTCCGGATCCCGCGTCGGGGAACCTGCCGCAGATCCATTTTGTGACGGTCGCGGGGGAACGCTACTCTTCGGACGGGATCCTGTGCATTGGGCCGCAGCATGCGTCGAGCAATCTGATCTCCCGCCGAAGTGAACTCCGAACGCTTGGTTCCCAGCTTCAGATCCTTCTGAATGAGATCACGCGGGCGGACGAAGAGGTCCAGGAGACTCACCAGAAGCTCGAAAATCGTCAGAAAGTGCTTGCGGAGCTGGAAGATGCACAGGATGAGACTCTCCAGAAACTTTTTGAGTGCCGTAAGGAGATCGAAGCTGCCAAAGAACGCCAGGATCAGTTGCGGAACAGAGTCCGTGAATTTCAGGAAAACGGGCAGAAGATCCAGCAGAAACTCGAAACACTTCGGATGGAGCATCAGAAAAAGTCCGACGAGAAGAACTCTTTGGAAGAACAGGCTGCCGGGATCCAGCGTGAACTGGAAAATCTGGACACGGAGATACTGCAGGCGGACGCTTTGCGCAGTGAAAAAAACCTGCTCGTCACGGAATGCAAGGTCCAGCTCGCGAAGTGCGAGGAACGCGTCGAAAGTCTGCGAAATTCCCTCCGTCGCCTCGATGCCGACATGACGGAGCGGCGCAAGATCATTCACGAGCAGCAGACCCAGCTTGAGCAGAATCGGAAACTCTTTACCGAGGCGGAACGGACGGCATTGGCGAGCAATGCGCGTCTTGCGGATTTCTATTGCGCACAGGAACAGACGGCTCTGGAGCTTTTCAAACTTCGGAAGCAGAAGAATTCTTCCAATGCGGAACGCTCGCAGATCTCCGAGGCTGCGGGACTTTTACGTGAAAAGATCCGTTCCAGAGAAGAGAAGATCCATGCGTTCCAGTTGGAAAAGGGAACGCTCGCGCATGAGTCCGAGAACGTCGTCGCCCGTTTGTGCGAGGACTATGAGATCGCGCAGGAAGACTTCTTTCAGCGGATCGATTCCTTCTTGCCCGGAGAAGAAACAAAACAGAAGGACCTGCATCGCGAGATCAGCCAGCTTCGCAGCAAGATCCAGCATCTGGGGAACGTCAACGCGGATTCTCTGAAGGAACTGGATGAGGCGCAGTCTGTTTTTGACGAGATCTTTGCGAAATATCAGGAATGTGCGTCGGCGAAAGAGAAACTGACGCGCACGATCGAGAGGATCAACGAAGACTGCCGAAAGCTCTTCATGCGTACCTTTGAGCGGATCGGCGAGTACTTCTACCATATTTTCCGCGATCTGTTCGGAGGAGGCCATGCGGAACTCCAGCTGACCGAGTGTCCCGATCCGCTGGACGCCGGGGTCGAGATCATCGCGCAGCCTCCGGGAAAACAGAGGCTCAATCTGTCTCTCATGAGCGGCGGCGAGAAGACCATGACCTGCGTTGCGCTCCTTTTCGCGCTTTTCAAGAACCATCCGAGCCAGTTCTGTATCCTCGATGAAGTTGACGCGGCACTTGACGAGGCGAATACGGTGCGTTT
>CAZRGJ010000128.1:0-2055 GCA_964599445.1 uncultured Planctomycetaceae bacterium
CAAACCTTTTTCTGCGAATTAAATGCCAGGTGAAACTGCATTTTGTGTACCATTGCCGGACAAAGCGCACGATGCCCGTGCACTCAAACGCCTTCCGCCTGCAAATGGAGATGGGAGACGGTCCAGCCTTTTTCATTTCTCTTTCTTCTATCATAGTCCGTTTTTCAGAAAATGAAAGTCCCTGCCGGATATTTTTTAAAATTTTCATGAAATTTTTTCGTAATTTGGCGAAAAAGAAATCGAAATTTCGGGAAATAAGGAGAAATTTGGAACATTTTTAAAATTTTTGCGATTTTTCGTGTCTTTTCTTTTGGGGAAGGTTGAAATTTTCAGGATTTGGGTTAAAATGAGCAGGATGGGCTTTGGGAATGTTCCTGAAACTTTGAAAAGTCCGTGATCCATTGAACTTAAAAACGGAAAAAATTTTACCCCCCTGCCTTTTGGAGGAATTTTTATGTCACAGGATGAAAGCAAGGGCCTGCCGATGACGGCGAAATGGGACCCTGAGAAACTGCAGAAAGAGATCGAATCCCTGAACGAACTGGACCGCAGTCCGTTCTTTACGAAAGTTGGCGGATACATTAAGCGTTCCGGACCAGGGCTGCTTCAGAGTGCCATGACGCTGGGAGCCGGAAGTGCCGCGGCCAGCGTCGTCGCTGGTGCGTCCTTCGGATACAAACTGCTCTGGGTCCAGCCGCTCGCCATGTTCCTGGGCGTCTGTATGCTCGCCGCGCTGAGCAAAGTCGTCCTCACGAAACAGGAAAAACCGTACCAGGCGTTTCGTCGTGAACTCGGTTTCTTCGGTCCGCTGCTCGTCTTCCTCTGGGCTCTCGGTACGCTTTCTGCGTCGGTCATCTGGCACTTCCCGCAGTATGGTCTCGCTTCCGGCGCGGTGAAAGACCTCGTCATGACCGCCACCGGTCAGGCTGCTCTTCAGGATGGAGCTGCGAACTGCATCTCGTGGTGCACGGGTCTGTCGATCCTCTTCATCAATATCGTGACCGTCTGGAGCTACGGCGGAAGCCGACTTGGCATTAAGATCTACGAAAACTTCCTTCGTCTGGTCATTTTCCTCGTCATTCTTTCCTTCGGCATCGTCGTCGTCTGCAATTTCGGCAAGATCGACTGGATCGCCATGACCCGCGGCTTCTGCGGGCTGGATTCCGCAGAGATCCTGAAAGATCCCAAAAACCTGATCCTCGTACTCGGTATGCTCGGTGCGGCGGTCGGCATTAACATGACGTTCCTCTATCCGTACTCCCTCCTGGCGAAAGGCTGGGGTCCGCACCACAAAACGCTCGCGAAATGGGACCTCGGAATGTCGATGTTCATCCCGTTCGTGCTGGTCACTTCCCTCATCATGGTCGGCATGACGGTCGGCGGCGTCTACACTGGCGACGTTCTGCGCGATGGTCTGAAACCGCTCGAAGCCTCCAAAGTCCTCGTTGACCTCATCGGTCCGGCCGGACGCATCATTTTCGACCTCGGTCTGATCGGAATGACCTGCGGCGCGATCTCCGCCCACATGGTCGTCTGCGGCTTCACGCTTCCCGAAGTGTGCGGATTCAAGTACACGAAATGGACCTTCCGCCTCTGCGCGATGCTTCCCTCCATCGGTATGCTCGGCGTCATGATCCAGCTGCCGTTCTGGTTCCCGGTCTTCGCGAGCGCCATCTGCTTCACGATGCTGCCGGTCGCTTACCTGATCTTCTTCATCATGAGCAACAAAAAATCCTACATTGGCGACGCCGTCGGCAAAGGTCCGCTTCATGCGCTCTTTAACCTCATCCTCATCATTGCGCTGGCCGCCTCCATCATCGGTGCCGTCATCGCCGTGAAAGACCGCGTCATCGGTACGATCAAAGCAAAGACCGCTGCTTCCGCTCCGGCTGAAACCGCTCCGGCTGAAACCGCTCCGGCAGAAACCGCTCCGGCAGAAACCGCTCCGGCAGAAACCGCTCCGGCAGAAACTGCTCCGGCAGAAACCGCTCCGGCAGAAACTGCTCCGGCAGAAACTGCTCCGGCAGAAACTGCTCCGGCAGAAACTGCTCCGGC
>CAZRGJ010000128.1:2155-7419 GCA_964599445.1 uncultured Planctomycetaceae bacterium
CTGCTCCGGCAGAAACTGCTCCGGCAGAAACTGCTCCGGCAGAAACTGCTCCGGCGAAATAGAAACCGACTTCCGGCGGACCGTTTGGACCGTCGGTCAAACTTTGCAGGACGGAATGTTCCGCATATCGAAAATGGCCTCCTCATTCCTTTTTGAGGAGGCTTCCCTTTCCCTGCCTCCCTCACCCACCCCTCAAATTTAAAGAAAAGGAGAACATTCATGAAAAAATTCGCTCTTTCCCTCATTTTCGGTCTCGCGCTGGCCTGCACATCCGGCCTGCTTTATGCGGATGACTCGAATATCGCGGTCCAGGCCGTCTCGCGCATGGGAGAAAAATGGTGCGCGGACCGTCATGAACAGAAACTGGCCATCGTTCAGAAAGGCGACATCGACCTCGTTTTTGTTGGTGACTCCATCACGCATGGCTGGGAAGGAAAAGGAAAAGACGTCTGGGCTAAATACTACGGAAACCGTAAAGCGGTGAACCTTGGCTACGGCGCGGACCGGACCGAGCACGTGATCTGGCGTCTGACCAATGGCGAAATGGACGGCATCTCGCCGAAACTCGTGGTCCTGATGATCGGGACGAACAACGTGGGCCACCGTTCCTCTACGCCGGCACAGACGGTGGAAGGGATCCGCAAGATCCTCGGCATCATGAAGGAAAAAGCTCCGGAAGCGAAGATCCTCCTTCTCTCGGTCTTCCCGCGCAGTGCGAATCCGCAGGACGAAATGCGCGTCAAGGTCAATGAGATCAATGCCGGACTTCCGGCTCTGGCCGACGGTGAGCGCGTGCTCTACGTGGATTTCGGCAAGAAATTCCTTGCGGAAGACGGTACTCTCCCGGTCGAAATGATGCGCGACCGTCTCCATCCCGGTGCGGCCGGCTATGAGATCTGGGCACAGGAGATCGAGCCGTTCGTCGTGAAGTACGTTGACGGAAAATGAACTGATTTCTGAAATCTGAAAGAGGTAGAAAAGCCTTGGAGCAGAACGCGTCCCCAAAGAGATCCCGGCCCGGCCCGCGAGTTCAGAAACCGCTTGAGGAACGTTTCCTTGCGGTGAATCCGCTTTCGCGGTGGGCGGACCATCCCATCCTGCTGGCAGTTTCCGGCGGTGCGGACAGCGTGGCGCTCCTGAGGCTTTTGCTGCATTTTCGCGAAAGATTCGGCCTGCGGATCTTTGCCGCACACGCCAATCATCAGCTGCGCGGTGAAGATTCCGACGGCGATGAGACGTTCGTGCAGACACTCTGCCGTCAGCTTGAAGTTCCTTGTGCGGTTCGGCGTCTGGAGATCGCACGCACCTCCAACGGTCTGGAAAATGACGCACGCAACGCGCGATACGCTTTTCTTCGCGAAACTGCCGAGTCTCTCGGATGCCGCTATATCATGCTGGCGCACCATCGGGACGACCAGGCAGAAACCATTCTCCACCGCATTCTTCGAGGCACGGGGATCGCCGGACTTTCGGGGATGAGCCGACTGCGGCCGCTTGACGGCGCGGTCTCACTCATTCGGCCGATGCTGATGTTTTCAAAAAAGGAGATCCTCGACTATCTCGACTCGCTTTCTCAACCATGGCGCACCGACGCGAGCAATTTCTCGACGGACCTGACGCGGAATCGGATCCGGCAGGAGCTTCTTCCCCATCTTCGAAAAAATTTCAATCCCCAGCTGGATGCCGCCCTTTTGCGTCTTGGCGAGGCAGCCGGCGAAATGCAGAAAATGACGGATTCCCTGACTCTGCGTCTTGCGGAATTTTGCGTTTCGGCCGCAGACGGCGGGATCCGGATCGTTCCGCGAAAGTCCCTTCTTTCCGACGCTTTTCCGGACGAGGTCCCGGAATTTCTCTGGACGGAGCTTCTCCGGCACATCTGGCGCAAAAACGGTTTTCCGGAACGGGAAATGGGACGCAGTGAATGGCTTCTTCTCTCGCAGATGCTTCTGCATCCGAACGTTTCCGGAATCCCTCAAGCGCACGTTTTCCCGGGCAATATCCGGGCAGAACGCACTTCCGGTTTTCTTTGCCTCACGTCTTTTTCGCCGACGCGCACCACTTGAACCTCCCGAGTTTTCTTTTTTGCAGACTACCATTCCCTGCCGACTTCCACGTCGACTTTCAGCGGCACACTGAGCGTCCACGCATTCGTCATTTCTTCACGCAGGATCTCCTGAACGGCCTCGACTTCTTCCGGAGGAGTTTCCAGAAGGAGTTCGTCGTGGATCTGAAGCAGAAGGCGGGAGCGTAAATTCTCGCGTTTCAGACGGGCATAGACCCGCAGCATCGCCAATTTGATCAGATCTGCGGCAGAACCCTGGATCACCGTGTTGACGGCCATCCGTTCCGCAAGATTCAACTGACCTTTCTGTATGGGGCGTACTCCCGAAATGGGACGTCTCCGTCCGAAAAGCGTCGAGACGTACCCGTTTTCCCGCGCAAATTCCAGGACCGTGTCGAGAAACGATTCGATCGCAGGGAACTGCATGAAGTAGGTCTGAATGAATGTCCGCGCCTCATCCTGCGGGATCTTCAGCTGCGCGGCGAGTCCGAAAGAAGACTGCCCGTAAATGACGCCGAAATTCACGGTTTTCGCTGCACGGCGCATGGCCGGCGTGACTTCTTCCAGCGGAACGCTGTGGATCTGACTCGCTACACGCGCGTGAATATCCTGGTCTTTTCGGAATGCCTCGCAGAGATTCTCATCGCCGCAGTAATGCGCAAGAACACGCAGCTCGATCTGGCTGTAGTCCGCCGAAACGAACGACCAGCCGTCGTATTCCGGCACAAAAGCACTTCGGATCAGCTTTCCTTCTTCCGTCCGGACCGGGATGTTCTGCAGATTCGGTTCGCTGGAACTCAGACGGCCCGTCGCCGTCACTGCCTGATTGAACGACGTGTGGATCCTGCCGTCTTCCGGTGAGATCAGACGCGGAAGTGCTTCGACGTACGTGTTTTGCAGTTTCACCATCTGCCGGTACTCCAAAAGCCGGGCGGGAAACGGATGAAGGCTGGCGAGTTCTTCGAGCGTCTGCGCATCGGTACTCGGGCCGGTCTTCGTTTTGTGCAGGACCGGAAGTTCCAGCGTTTCGAAAAGGATCTTCTGAAGCTGACGCGGGGAGTTCAGATTCAGACTGCGCACGTTTTCCAGAGTGAAGGCGGGTTCCCCTTTCGTTTTGCTCTCGGGACGGTTTTCCAAATCATTCCCGGCATCCGGGATCGTTCCGCATTCTGCGCCGTTTTCCGTACCCGTCTTTTCGTCGCTCTTTTCGCGGACCGCGTTTTCTACCCGGGCGTAAAGGTCCTCGGAAAGTTCTCCGATGCGCTTTCCAAAACGCTCCGAGATCTCCGCAAGACGCTCTTTCTGGATGAAGATCCCCCAGAATTCCATCTCGGCAAGCACTTCCGCTAACGGAAATTCCAGACCAAAACAGACGCGGTCCAGACGGGCGTTGGTGAGCTTTTGGGCAAGATTTTGGAAAAGGCTCCGCAAAAATGGACGCTGGAAGGATTCAAATTCCGTGAAATGCGGATCCTCGGGTACTTTCCCCTTTTTCGTGCGCGTGTTTTTCTTCTTTTGGGGGGCTGGCATCTCCTCGGTTCCCGACTCTGAAAGGCTCTCATTCGGGACGGCATTTTCGTCTTCTGCCGACTCTTTTTGAGCCTCAGACTCTTTCTGGATCGCCGTTTGTGCCGACTGGACCTCGGGATCCTCCACCGCTTCCGGAAATGCGTCCGCGAGTGCTTTCAGGGAATCGTGTTTCCCATCCGGCTGGAAAATATACGCTGCCAGCATCACGTCAAACTGTGGTCCGTGAAGTTCAAGTCCAAGACGTCGGAGCGAATTTCTCAGCTTCTTCAGATCGAAACCGACCTTCACGACGGAATCACTCGCCAGTTTCTCTCGATTTTCGAGAAGAAAGCGCAAAAGCGGATTTTCCGACGTACCTTCCGCCGCACATTCCGACGTTTCCGAAACGTCTCCGTTTTTCTCATTTTCCGCCACATCGAAAAGTCCGAAAAGATCCGTCTGGCTTTCATTTTCATTCGGCGATCCTGCCGTTTCTTCCGGTCTTCGGCAGGTTTGGGGCTTCTGAATTTCGCTCAGCTTCTCTGTGTCCGCTGCTTCAAAAAGTCCAAAAAGATCCGTCTGTCCGGTTTGCGCCTCTTCCATGCCGGTATTCGCATCTTGCTGAAACTCTGTGTTCGGCAGTGAATTAGAAACGCCTTCCGGTTCCGATGCGGTTTCCTCCAAAGTTCCAGGGAAAAACATTCCGTGCGTCAGCTCTTTCAGATTTTCCGCACTCCAGAGTGCCGGCGGAAGAATGAGCGTTTCGAGTTCCTCGACGGCCGCCGCAGTCTCGCGTACTGTTTCCGGTCCGTCTGTGCGTTCTGTTGCGGTACTGTCTGTCTGCGCCGATCCGCTTTCATGCTGCGGCATCTCAAATCGTCCTTCAAAAAACGGAAACTCAACACGGTTTCGGATCGATTCCGCAAAGACTTCAGACGTTTTTTCAAGCATCTGCCCTGAAGTGCTGGAAAGATTTCGGATCCCGAATGCCGTTTTGCCGGCCTTTTGCTTTCTGTTCGCTGATCCTGCTGCTGATCCTGCCGCCGAAACTCCGTTTTCTCCGCCGTCTTCCGGATCGAAACCGTCAAAGATCCCGGGCTGGGAGCGGAGTGCCGCATTTTTCGCAAAAGTCCCGGCTTTCAGGATCATGGACTTGAACGCGTACTGCTCGAAGATCGGCAGAACACTGCGAAAATCGAAATTCTCCATCCTGCCGCTTTCCCAGTCGATCTCGATCGGTACATTGCGCTCCAGACGCACCAGATCCCGGCACAGCAGGGCGGTTTCGACGCCGTTGAGCAGATTTTCCTTCCGTTTCGTCATTTTGGGACCAAAAAATGCGTCGAGATTTTCCGGTTTCAGGATCTCGTCCAGGTTTCCGAAGCGCAGCAGAAGATCTTTCGCGACTTTCGGTCCAATGAGTGCGATCCCCGGCACATTGTCGGACGAATCGCCGACCAGAGCCTGATAGTCGACCACCTGTTCCGGCGCGATCCCCCAGTCCTGAATGAGAAACTCCCGGTCAAGATAGAGATTCCGCCGCAGACTGAAAATGGAGACGGAATCCGAAATGAGCTGGCGCGAATCTTTGTCGCTGGTCACGAGAATGCACGTACCGCCGGCTTTGGAGGCCCTTTCGGCTGCCGTGGCCCGAATGTCGTCCGCTTCAAATCCTTCCAGTGCCAGCACGGGG
>CAZRGJ010000129.1:0-7401 GCA_964599445.1 uncultured Planctomycetaceae bacterium
GTTCGCAGTTCCCGGTACGTTCGCAGTTCCCGGAGTACCGGACGGCTGGGGAGGCTCAAGCCGTTTCAGAAGCACATTCGCAACGGCCAGGATCGCTTCGGCACTATTCGGGATCTCCCGATGAAGCGAACGGACAAAAATCGTTTCCGATGCCCACGGCAAAGTCGCGCTTTCGACCGAAACGACGCCGTCGGACTGAGATCCGCTTTCTTCGCTGCCCAGCCGCGCAATGACGTTCACGTACACGACCTCTGGAGACGGAGAACAGGAAAGGAGGGCATCCCAGAAACTCGAATTTTTCTGCAGGGAATCCAGGGCTGTGAAGTAGTTGAGCAGTTCATCATTCTGGATCTGCGCACGATTTTCCTTGCGGAACTGCGTCAGATTCTTCTCCACCCGCGAGGCGGTCCGGCCGATCATTTCCGTAAGATTTCGGGTCGTGGAGTTCGCGAACCCGCTTCCGCGGAACGGCGTTCCCATGGAGATGACGCAGCGGATGGAAGGATTCGGCTTCGTGTGGAACCAGCGTGCAACGGCGGCATTAGACTCGGCACTTCCCGGCAGTTCGTGAGGCGAAACGGACGTAATGAGATTCCAGAATCGATCCTGGGAATCCAGCGTCTGCAGAATACTCACCAACCCACCCATACTGTGTCCGATGAGGACCATCTGATCCATGTTCGTGTGCGTCCCCTGCGGATCCAGCTCCCTGCGCAATGCGGCCAGATCATCGCTCATTTCAGCCGCAGAGACCCAGAACGGCTGGCCATTCGGGTAAAAGTAGAACCAGAACTGGTATTTGTCGCGCAGTTTGAGGAAATTATTGAGCGTATTGTACGTTTCCAGCCACGTTCTCGCCGAGGACCAGATGCCGTGCACCATCACGACGGGGATCTTATTCGGATCGTAAGCCTGCGGCATGTAGATCCCCTTAAGCGTCCGGGAGCCGTCTTCCGTTTCCTTCAAAAGCGAGTCCGGATCCAAAAGCCCCTGCGTCGCTCCGTCCAGCGCGTTTTTCTCGATCGTTTTTTCAAAACTGTACGCAAGCGGCGTCGTGTAGTCGATCTCAAGAGGTACGTACCCTTTTCCGACGCGGACGCTCGCAGATTCCATCGTGTCGATGAACTCGAAACGGGGAACATTCTGCTCGTCAAAGGTCAGGAAGGCGGTCATCGGAACGCACATTTCCTGGAGGCAGTAGCGGTAGCGTTCCGATTTACGGTAAATGTTGTTCACTTTCGCGACGAGCGGAACTCCCAGACCGTAGCGGCGGTAGCGGTTCTTAAGCCCCGTGATCTCAAAATCCGAAGCAAATCGGAAAGAGGAGAAGTCCCCAAGGACCCATTCCCGGCTATGTATTTTCAGCGGAATGGTCCGTACTGCATCCGGGAGATCCAGAACGATCGAGCTGCCGTTTTCGGTAAAGACTTCATTCTCTTCTTCTCCGGAATACCGCAGGACCGCCTCGGAACTCTCGTTAAAGATCCGGCAGACATTCTGAAATGCCGGCGAAGACGGATTCCGCGCCGCAGCCCACTGCTCGTCAAACAGATAGCGAAACGCATACCGTGCCGCGCGCAGATGCCATTCATTCACCTTCCGGCGTTCTTCCTGCGTAAGAAACCGCTGCTCGGAAGTTCGTTTTCCCTCCGCCCAGGCGACCTCGGCAAGCATCCCGAGAATATCCAGACGCGGAGTCACCCGCAGACTCTCTTCCAGAAGCGCGAGCGTTTTTTTAGGGTCCTTGCGGGCCTGATGGTCCAGATTCAGCGTGCGAAGCCCCACGCGGGTCGATTCCGTGTACATTTCCTCTACGGAAGAAGAAAACGACACGATCCCGCACGACGGCAAATGCCGGATCCCCGAAAAACGAGAACGGGTCAGACGAGTCGTCGCGCACCCGGAAAGCGTACTCCAGAAAATCAGAAAAACCAGAAATGCGGCACACCATCTCCAGATGAGAAAAATGCGAGACCTGGAAAATTCCACGTTCAGGCGGCTCTCCGCGTTCTGGAAGAGTTCCGTACTCCGCAGTTTCTTCATGTTTTGCGGTCCGATCAAACCCGGACAGGAACTCCGCGCATTGGAAAAGACGGCACACAGTCCCTCCGCAGCATACCGGCATCCGAAATCGGACGGCGGCAGCGAAATATGCTGAGGAACAGGAAAGCGCATAGAAAAAACCTCGCAAAAATGGACCGGACTCCAAAACGATTTTGGGGATTTTGGAAGAATAGCAAAATTTCAGGAGAAATTCAAGTCCGAAATGCCGTTTTCCCTGCGTCTTTTAAAAAATTCCCCAACCTTTTCAAAAAAATCTCGACCCTCAGAAAATTTAATGTTTTTTCGGTTTTTTTGTTTTTTTTGGGGAAGGGGGCTTTACTTTTCTGGAGACTGTGCTAAATTAGAAAAAAACGTAATGCCGTGAGGCATTTTCCTGCCTTTTTTCCTGTCTTTCAAGGAGACCTTTCATGAAAATCACCAAATGGACGCTGCTTTCCGTTCTTTCGGCCGCAGCAATGATCGGCACCATGACGCCCCAGTCGTTTGCCGAAGTCAAACTCACCAAAGCATTTACCGACAATGCGGTCCTTCAGCGCGATGTTCCGGTCTGCGTTTGGGGTTCGGCTGACGCCGGCGAAAAAGTCACTGTCTCGTTCAGCGGCAATTCTGTCGAAACGACCGCGTGCGATACCGGCTGCTGGAAAGTTCAGCTTCCCGCCATGTCCGGCACGTTCGAGGGAAAAGACCTCATCGTCAAAGGCGCGTCGAATGAGATCGTTCTGAAAAACGTCGTGGTCGGCGAAGTCTGGATCTGTTCCGGCCAGTCGAACATGGAGCAGCCGCTCAACTCCTGGGGCCAGGCGCGTCTCTCCTGCTCCGAAGAAGAATTCACCGGCGACTACAGTTTCGTCCGCTTCAACCGAGTCCGCCATGAAACGAAGGCCGAAGAATGCAAAGAAGTCAATTCCGACGGCTGGCAGATGTGCAAGGACAATGTCCAGAAAAACTGCACGGCCTGCGGTTTCCATTTTGCCGTGAAGCTCTCAAAAGAGCTGAATGTCCCGATCGGACTCATCGACTCCAACTGGGGTGGAAGCAACATCAACAGCTGGATCCCGGATGAAGGCTGGAACAATGTACCGGAAACGGTTGAACCGGGCAAAAATCTCATCGCGCAGCGCAATGCGGATCTTGCGGCAGGCAAACCGTGCGGATACCATCACGCCGGCGGAATGTACTATGCGATGCTCTCGCCGTGGAAGAACTACACCGTGAAGGGCGCGATCTGGTACCAGGGATGCTCTAACGCGGGCGAAGGCGAATTCTACTACTTCAAGCAGAAGGCCATGATCCTCGAATGGCGCAAGATCTGGGGCGACATCCCGTTCTATTGGGTCCAGCTCGCCAACTTCCGCGCGAATGAAGCCGATCCGAACAACGCAGGCTGGGGTCCCGTGCGTAATGGTCAGACCATGTGCATGGAAGTTCCGAAGACCGGTCAGGCAGTCACGATCGACATTGGCGAAGAAAAAGACATTCACCCGCGCAATAAATGGGACGTCGGAAACCGTCTCGCCCGCTGGGCGCTCGCCAATGACTACGGCAAGGAAGGTATCGTCTTCTGCTCGCCGATGATGGAAAGCGTCACGATCGACGGCGCGAAAGCTGTCGTGAAGTTCAATAATGTGGGCAGCGGCCTGGTCGTCGCGAAAAACGTGGAACGCAAAGGCATCGAATGCGTCGAAGGCACACCGAACTGCTTCGCCGTCGCCGGTGAAGAGAAAAACTTCAAATGGGCCAAAGCTGAGATCGTCGGCAAAGACACCGTCGTCCTGACCTGCGATGAAGTTCCGGCTCCGAAATTCGTCCGCTTCGCATTCCAGAACAATCCAAAAGACTTCAACCTCTACTCCAAGGAAGGCCTCCCGGCCACGCCGTTCCACACGGAAAAGTAGTTTTTTGAAGAGCTGATCCGGTCCTCCGTTTTTTCGGAGGACCATCCCTTTTATTCCGACGCAGAATATCCCAAAACCAACTCATGGCGCACTTTAAATCCTTCTTTCGTTCCTACGGACTCTTTTTCTCCATCACGCTCGGCTGTTTCTGTCCATTCCTTCACGAATTTTCCGAGCTGTACTTCGCGTACCTGCTCATGCCGATGCTTTTTTTCGTTTTCGTGCGGATCCACGCGCCGATCCACGCTCTTCACTGGAGCCACGCGCTTCAGCTTCTCTGGAATTTCGGATTTCCGTGCCTCGCCTTCCTTTTCGTGAAGGCACTCGGTTTCTCCACGGAATTCGCCATGGCTGCGTTTCTCTGTGCCGTCACACCGACGGGGACTGCCGCACCGGTCGTCATGACGTTTCTGGAAGGCAGGATGGAATACGTCGTCCTCGCATTTCTGCTCACGACACTGAGCTTCACCTTCGGCATTCCGTTCCTCTTTCCGTTTTTTTATGGAGTTGAGACGCCGGGCCTGTCGATGGTCATCCTGCAGAAAGTTTCCGAAGTCGTTCTGCTTCCCATGTTCCTGGCGATCATCTGTCGGCTCGTCTACCCCCAATCGCAGGACTGGGGACGGAAAGCGCAGGATTTTTCATTCCTCCTCTGGCAGTGCCTCATCATCCTGATCTGCTCGCAGATGTCGCACAGTGTGATGGTCAATCGTGAAGTCCTTTACGCCATTCCGCCGGCGTTTCTCATCGCGCTGTCTGTCTGTATTCTGAATTTCACGGCAGGACATTTCCTTGGAGGAAAGCGTTTCGGCCGGGAATGCAGTCAATCGCTCGGACAGAAAAACTGCTCGCTCACGATCCTGGTCGCTCTCCTTTACGCAACGCCCACGATCGCCCTTGGTCCGTCGCTCTACATCATGTGCCATAATACATGGAACGCCATTCAGATCGCCAGACACGAAAAAAGCAAAAAACGTCTCGAAAAAGAACGCCCTGAAAAAGAACACACCGAAACCACGGGATCCTGAACGCAGAAACAGAAAAAGCGGCCCGGATCGCATGAACTGAGCCGCCTGGATGGAGAATGCGGGAATGTCCGCTATTTTGAGAGTGCCTCAAGTGCTTCCGCGATCTTCTCCCGCCGCTCGTAGATCGGAGCGGGATCGGTACTGAATTGCGTCATGCTCGACGTGATCGACTCAGGAACCGTCAGGAGTGCTTCATATTCCACGCGTTCGGCGGGCGAAAGATCTTTCGCGGACGCCAGTTTTTCACGCAGCAGGTAAAGCATCTCGTAGTCCTCAAGCCCCTCGCGGAGCATCTCGAAACGGATACTCGCGACAGGCTGCCCGAAATTGGGAGCTTCCGGAGCGTTGACCGGCTTCGCGCAGGCCAACGGCGGATAGTAGAGGCGGCCGTCGCCATTTCCCCAGAATCGTTTCGTACCGGCCGGCGTATCGTATCCGCTGACGTAGCTCATCGGATCGAGGTACGGATCCTGCGAGTTCTCGGGGTACGCAGCATCGGACGTCCAGTAATTGGTCGCCCAGATGAGCGTCCCGACGACGTCGTTCTGCCAGGTCTGCCAGAGCCACGTACGCATTTCCACCGCACTGTGGTCGATGAATTCCGTGCAGTACGGTTCCCGCGGCCAGCAGCATACGTACCACCAGAACCGCTCGCCTTTCGCTTTGCAGAGTTCAGCCGTTTGCGGATCGAAATTCGGAGTCACCGGACACCAGATGTCCACTTTTCCGAGCAGTTCGCCCGCAATGACGCTTTCCGACGGTTCCTCCGTCAGCATCGTCTGGATCCCCGGCGCGTACTTTTTGATGCGGTTCATGCCGTTTCGGACGAATTCGTAGTCCTTCGCGTCCGGTTCGTCAAACCAGTAAACGTACGCTTTTTTGAGCCATCCTTTTTCTTTCAGGTGCGCTTCGATCTGACGAACGCACGACGCAAACATCGCCTGGTATTCGACCGTATTTTCTCCAAATCCCATCAGACTCGGCTCCGTTCGGGAGTGGAACGTGCCTCCCCCCATTCCCGGAATGCTGAGCCGGAAATTCGTGAATCCGTACTCGCCCATCGCGCGGTCCATCGCTTCATCGAAACGGGTGAAGTCAATGACGCAGCGCGAGTTTTCCGGCTTCTCTCGATCCACGATCCACTCGTACCGGATCCCGTCCATCGTCTCCGGATGATACGGCGAAATGCGGTACTGTCCGAGGAATTTGAGGTAGATCTGGTCGAGTTTCCGCCGATCTTCCTCCGTTCGCGCCCCATGATACCGGTACGTCGTGCCGGGAGAGTATCCATAGGCGGTCTCCGAGTGATTCACGCGCGGAATGTCGAAATTCCAGACGCGAAGCCGAAGCGGAACGGCAACCTTTTCCATGCTTTCGGAAGTTCCCGCTTTTTTGAGCGTGAGCGTCACTTCCGACGCGTATTCCCCGGCAGGAGTTCCTTCCGGCACGTAAACCGTGAGCCAGATCGGTGCATTTTCGTCCGCATTCAGCGTTTTGGGGAAGACGAGCGGCGGAAGCGCATCCGGGTAAAATTCACGCACGCCGGTCCGGTCTGTCGGGTTTTCGACGAAGTGGAAGAAAACGTCGCGAGCCGTCACGTTCTCCGGAGCGATCTCCTGCCCAGCCGTATTTTTCAGCGGAGAGAAGGAAACGCTCTCAAGCGTCAGCTCCTCTTTCGGATTCAGGACCAACTGGCATGATTCCCAGTCATTTCGGGCCGCGGAGATCTGGAGGCCAGCGGACTCTTTTTCTGTCGGGACGGCACGTTTTCGGCTTACTTTCCATGTCGCGGGGCACCACCAGAGATCCGTGTTTTCCGAGACTCCGGCAAACGATTTCCCAAAATCCTCACGGTAAATATCCGCCACATAGTACCGGCATCGGACCTGCGCAGCTCTCGCGTTTCCGGCAGCGTCTTTCCACGTCAGTTCCTTCTCGAAAGTTCGGTCTCCCGAAATGTTTTTGGGAAACTCTTCCACGCGAGGCAGAATGTCGCGAAAATCTTCATCGCCGCGAATGAGTTCCCAGAAACAGGTCGCGCCGCGCAAACCGGCTTTTTCCGTGCCGATCGGCGCATTTTCGACCGTTCCGGCAGTTCCCGCAGTCTCGGCAGTGTCCGTTTTCGGCGGGAGAAGCGGTGCGCTGAAACTAAATCCGTAGAGCTGGCAGTTCGTGTTTTCCATGCCGGCAAAACGGACCCAGACTGTCTTCATCCCGCTGAATTCCGAGGGAAGCTCAAGCTCTTTCGTGCCAAGACCTTCGAGAAAACCAAGTTCCGTCCATTCCTGACCGTCTTTTGAGGCAAACGCCTTCAGACCGCCGTCCGTATGGTAGCCGACGGTGAAGGAGAGTTTCGGGGTGAAAAATCGCGGTTCCGGGCAATTCGGCAGGTTGAGCTTAAGGTCCGTCAGGTC
>CAZRGJ010000130.1:0-7388 GCA_964599445.1 uncultured Planctomycetaceae bacterium
GAGTAAGGATCGGAGAGCAGACCACTGCCCCGAGGTCAACTCCCCGATCGAATGATTCGCGAGTCGGCGGTG
This sequence comes from uncultured Planctomycetaceae bacterium, assembly GCA_964599445.1. Classification (GTDB taxonomy): domain Bacteria; phylum Planctomycetota; class Planctomycetia; order Pirellulales; family Thermoguttaceae; genus RGIG3701. The sequence continues at coordinate 73 of CAZRGJ010000130.1, forward strand.
CAAACATCCCGCTGCGTTCAGTAAAATTTCAATTTAGGGAAAACAGGAAAAAGAAAGAAAAGCTTTCCCAGCCTGAAATTCAACTAATGGCGATGGAATTTACGTCCAAAACCGCATCCCGATGGTTAAATTGCATCAATTTTGACGGTTTTTCTGCCGATTCAGTGAATATCATCGACAGAACACCAGAAAACCTTAAGAAAATTTAACGATTTTGAGGATTAAACCAAATGTACGAGGGTTTTTTAAATGTGAAGAAACCGGCCGGGATCACGTCTTTTGACGCAGTGAAGATGATTCTCGGAGAAATACTGGAAGGAAAAAAAGGCGGGAAAAAAATCAAAATCGGGCACGCCGGCACACTGGATCCGCTTGCGGAAGGCGTTTTGGTCATGGCGGTGGGCCGGGCATCCAAGCTCATTTCCCGGGTGCAGGCACAGCGGAAGACGTACATCGCGACGTTTCGGCTGGGACTTTCGAGTCCCTCGGAAGACATCGAGACGGAAATGACGCCGGTCGCCGATCCTCCGATCCCCACCCGCGAGGAGGTCGAGGCGGTCCTCCCGGAATTTCTCGGAGAGATCCTTCAGCGTCCGCCGATCTACTCGGCACTGAAGATCAAGGGACAGAAAGCGTACGATCTGGCACGAAAAGGAAAAGAGGTCGAGCTTGCACCGCGTCCGATCCGGATCTACTCGCTGGAACTGCTCGACTATTCCTATCCGGAACTTCGGCTTAAGATCGTCTGCGGGAGCGGTACGTACGTGCGTTCCCTGGGACGCGATATTGCGCAGCGTCTCGGCACGGAGGCCGTCATGTCGGCTCTGACGCGGACTGCGGTCGGCTGTTTTTGGATCGACGACGCGCTGGAGATCCGGAAACGGGACGATCCGAGGCCGCTTGACCGTCCGAAATGCACAGAATTTCTGCGTCCTCTTCTCGATGCGGTCCCGGATCTGCCCAGGATCGCGTATTCGCCGGAGGAGATCCAGAATCTGAAAAACGGCATCCCGATCCGTCACCCGGATGCCGAATTTCTCCTTCCGGGAGAAGAGGCCGTCGTGACGAACGAAGCGGGAAAATTTCTCGGCATCGTGAAGAAAGACGAACGAGGAAAACTGCGCAGCGTGCTGAACTTCGCGCACGAGCAGGAGTAGCCCATTTCCCGAAAAAAGGACGGCCAGACACAAAATTCACGGAAAAAACATGAAAAGACACCATATGGATCCCCGATCTTTTCGTGGTCTCTGCGTTTTTTCGTGAATTTCGTGTTGAAAAAATCCGTTCCGTGTTTTTCAGAGCCTCTTCCGTATTTCCCGGGTGAAGCTCCCGCAGCATCGGATACGCACATTCCGGATGGACCTTTTTTAAAATCTACTTGACTTTTTCAACAATTCTGGTATAATGAAAGAAATCGTGCTGCGATCTGCACAATCCTGCCGCAGGAAATTTCTTCCAGGAGCACTGAAATGAATATCGTCCCCCAGATTTTGAGAAATGCCGTTTCCAGAGTTTTTCCCGTTCTGTTTCTGAGCATGACCATCCTTTCCATTTCCGTCGGGTTGGCCGCCGAGAATGAGGATCCGCTCGCAAAATCATTCCTTTCCGCACTGGAAGGACCGACCAGTACCGCCCAGGTCGCCGATTTCGCCAAACTCTGCGCAGAAAAAGAAGATCTTGGAGTTTCCGCGCTTCGCCAGCTGAAAGCGGTTTCCGGGACTCAGCCTCTCGCGGATGCACTGGCTGCGGAGACGATTTGGAAGCTCTTCACGATGAAAAAGTGGAATGACGGTCTGTGCGAGCTGGCGTCCGCGCTCCTCGGTAGTCCGGATCCGGCGGCGGTCGCGTACGCGGATTGGGCGCTTTCGATCCGAACGGGGTGGGAGAATTCGTCAGAGACCGTCCCATGGAGCGAAGAGCTTGCCGAAAAACCGAACTGGTTCGCGAAATGGCTTGCGTTTCCTGCGGAACGGTTTGCGGAGCTGGATTATTGGCGCGTCGCGGGAAATTACAGTGTGCACCATTCGCTGGCCTCTCTGCGGTCAAGCACGCAGAAATTCATGGCGAGGACGGACGGACTTTTGCGCGAGATCCTGAATTCCGAAAAAACGACGCCCGAAAAACGCCGTGAGCTGGAAACGTACCGTGCCGATGCAGATACCGTCCTCCAGCAGATCATGCAGACGGAGGACATGTTGACGGCACGGCAGCTTTACGTGAAGTTCCGTCTTGCGGCACGGAAAATCGTCATGGCGAATCCGGATCTGGACTTTCAGGAGATCCTCTTCACCAAACGCCACAGTGCTCATGGTCTGCGCAACATCACGGGTTCCCAGTATCCCTGGACGCACAAACCGGGGGGCGATCTCTGTGTGAAGCGCGGTTTCGATCCGGAAGACCCGGTCCGCGGGATCCTCGACGGACGGCTTGGGCCTGGACATGTGCACGGAACGGACCTGCACTGGGACGGAAAACGCATCGTTTTCGGCTACGCGCAGCAGCCGGTCTGGCCGCTCCCCAAACCGACGCACACGAACGACGCACACTGGTTCTTTGAGCTGCGCCCGCAGACTCCGCCTCTCCATCTTTACGAAGTCTCCGTCGACGGCAGCGGACTGCGTCAGATCACCGACGACCCGTACTGGGGCGACTTTGAACCTACGTACGCCTCCGACGGCTCGATCGTCTTTGCGTCGGACCGCTCTTCAAGAAGCAGTGAATGCGGGAATTTCCGCGCGGACCACTCCGTCATTAATCTTTTCCGGTGTGAGGCGGACGGAAGCGGGATCCGGATGCTCAGCGACAATAAAGACATCGACCGCTACCCGCGGGCACTCGCCAACGGGCTGATCGGCTACACGCGGTGGGAGTACCAGGAACGTCATTTCACCGAGGTGCACGCATTCTGGACGATCCGGCCGGACGGAACCTACGCAGAAGCGGCGTACAAGCAGCACATCAAAGTCCCGTGGGGGCTGCGTGACGTACGCGACATTCCGAATTCCAACCGCTACGTCGCCATCGCCACCGGGCACCACACGCTGGCATATGGGCAAATCGTTCTTTTCGATCTTCTCGGCGGTCCCAACGACGCGAGCCGAATGACCACACTCACGCCGAACATCACGACCGGGGAAGGTCCTTCCGTCAAAAACCGGGTCCCGCAGGGAGGGCTGGTCGAAAACGTCGGTCGGTACGCTGGTCCGCATCCGGTTTCGGAAACCGTTTTTCTGGCCTCGTGGAGCGGCTGCATTCCGGCACATAATGGACGGCTCGGCGGCGATACGCAGTTCGCCATTTACCTCGTAGACGTCTACGGAAACCGGGAGCTGATCCACCGCGAGCGGATCCTTTCCTGCGATTTCGCGACTCCGGTCAAGTCCCGTCCGAGACCGTACCAGATCGCCGACGGACGCATTCTTGCCGGCACTCCCGCGCAAAGCCGGAAGGAAATGGAGACCGCCAATTCGGAATTTCCGCATCCGATCTGCTATGTGTCGGACGTCAACGTCGGACTGCCGAAAGAAGAACAGGGCAAGGCGCGCTATTTGCGCATCATGCAGCGGATCGGCTGGCCGATGGACCAGGAGATCGGCGCGATGCGCTGGGCACCGGGAAATGCGTGGGAGAAGATCTTCGGCTACTGGTCGTGGGCGCCGGCTCGTGAAGTCGGTACGGTCCCCGTAGAAGACGACGGCTCGTGCTGGTTCTATTTGCCGTCGAATCTCCCGGTCTACTTCCAGCTTCTGGACGAAAACCGGCTCGAGATACGCAGAATGCGCAGCCACATTACGCTGGAAGAAGGTGAATCCCGCGGGTGCATCGGATGCCATGAGACCCGGGCGCAGGTCGTCGCGCCTCAGCCGGGGAAACTTCCGAAAGCATTTCTGCATTCTCCCATGACGCCGCAGGAACCGGAATGGGGAAGCGAAAATCTTCTCGCAGTCGAAACGCACATTCAGCCGATCTTCGACCGTCACTGCATCACGTGTCATGGTCCCGAAAATCCCGATGGGCCTGACGCTCCGGCAGCCAAAATGAATCTCACGGCCGAGATCGATCCGGCGACCGGGATGATGCGCTCCTATTCGACGCTCTTCCCACACGGCAAAAGGAGCGGTTCGATGGTCTCGACGGAGGAAAACATGCTGATGGTCTCCGTCTCGAACAAACACAGCGGCGCGGAGATCTCGCAGGTCCGCCAGTTTGGTTCGAGCCGCAGCCGTCTGATCCGCCATTTGCTGGACGATCCGGAACACGCGCAGGAAGTCCGCAGAAAAATGAGTGAAGAAGAATGGATCCGTCTGGTGACGTGGGTAGACGCGAACGCACCGTACTACGACACGTTCTTCAACCGCCGCGATCCGGAAAATCCGATCCCGTCGCGCAGCATCCGCAAGACGTTCCCGATTTCGTACTACTACCAGAACACGAAATAGCAGAACGGGAACACAATCCGACAGTCAGATAATCCGACAGTCAGACAGTCCGCCAATCCGACGTGCGTTTTTGAAATTTCTGCGCAAAAACGCACGTTCCCAGTCCAGTCTCCGGATATTTTCAGCCATTCTCCCCACCCCCCCTTGCAGAACGGACAAAATTTTCTATAATAAACAGACAGTAAGTACAATACTTGGCCTGGTAGCTCAACGGTCAGAGCAGGGGACTCATAATCCCTTGGTTAGGGGTTCGAATCCCTTCCGGGCTAGTTAAACACAAGAAAACCCCGTATTTTGCGGGGTTTTCTTTTTTGGGGCAGCGGGATATGAAGGGCGGTGGAGGTGCCGCATTGGAAAATGAAGTGTCCAGAAGTACTCTTCTACCACACCACGGTGTTTCGTGCGGACGTCCGATCCATGCGGCATTTCTGAGGCCGGAGAAATCTTCTGTCCGGTGTCCGCCTTGAAAAAAACGGCATCTCTGATACAATGGCAGAATATCATTGGAATCTGTCCTAACTGAAAGGAACGACATGAAAAAAACGATCGTTTTGGCCGTGATCCTGACTGCGCTTTTTTCCGTCTGCGGTGCTCACGCGAGAGAAGTTTGGGGAGAACTCGTGCGGAAAGGCTGTGCCGACCCGTGGATACTGCGGCATGGCGGTAAATTCTACCTCACGCGGACGGGGACATCGCGGATCCTCGTGGAGGAGGCGGACCGGCTCGACATGTTCTCGAAGCCGGAGTGTCCCAAAACGCTCGCCTACGACAGTGCGGCAGACCGAACGGTGAAGGAACTCGGATACGGAGGCGTAAACGGAACATGGAGTCCGGAGATCCATCATTTCACGGACGGCGATTTCCCCGGACATGCGGGCTGGTATCTGTTCCTTGCTCTTCGCGATTCGGCGACGGGAGACTCCAGCCGCGTCCGCGGTGTCGTGCTCAAATCGCTCACGGACTCGCCTGCCGGCCCCTACGGGCACCCCGTCACGGGAGAACGCTCGACTTCGCAGCCGCTTCTGGACAGAGAGGGGAACCTGGTTCCAGGCTGGGTGATCGGACAGTCTGCGCTGAGGATCCCTGATGGAGAATGGAAGGGGATCTACGGAATGTTCGTGACGGAAAAAGAACGCGGGAGCAGTGCGTTTCATCAGGAGATCTGCATCGCACGCCTGAAGACCCCATGGCAGCTGGATTCCGATTTCTCGGTCCTGACCGTCCCTACGCAACATTGGGAGACGATCGGTTCCGGCCCCTCGAAAAGGAGACCGGGCGTTTTCCTGCCAAAGGTCGTGGAAGGCGCAACGGCGGTCTACGGCGGCCGGGGGGACGTTTACGTGATCTACTCCGGCAGCGGGTACTGGTCAAACTACGGTCTCGGTCAGCTCACGTGGACCGGCGGGGATCCGCTCAGCCAGAAGAGCTGGAAAAAATACGACGGAAACCCCGTCTTCGGTGCGGGAGACGCAGACGGAAAACATCTTCCGGGAGCGGATCTTCAGGGAATCGGACACGCATCGTTTTTCACGGACGCAGACGGAAATCGGCTCATGGTCTTTCACGCCTACCCGTTCAACTCTTCGGACAAGAAAAAAGACGTGAACGGCATTCCTCTCGCACCGCGCCAAAAAGCCAAAGCCCGCAACGCCTACATTCTCCCGTGGACCATCGACTACTCCCGGGAAAACGGCACGGGCAGGGGAGTTTTTCACGCTGGAGACGCTCCTCTTGACAAAATTTCCGAAAAACGGTAAACGAAAACGTCGTTTTTCAGCATATCCGACAAATATGTACCGCTTCCGGATCGTACTGCGTGTGAAATCATGGAGCCGCATATATTCACCGAACTTTACGAAGCGATCTTGTGAGCGGAACTGCATTTCTGGATATTTTCGCATTTTTTTGGCCCTCCTTGCGCCGTGGACGATGTCTGCTATAATGAGGGCTAAAATATTTTTGGGAGTCCTGTTCGTGTGGAGGGAAGAATGACGAGTCGAAAAATTGAGATCACGCCAAATGTCAGCGTCGGCGGTGCAGATGCCGGGACGTTCACGCTCATTGCCGGGCCGTGTGCGATCGAGGGTGAGGCAATGGTCATGGAAACGGCCGAAAAACTGACGGAGATCTGCGGGGAACTGCGCATCCCGTTCGTTTTTAAGGGATCGTTCGACAAAGCGAATCGGACGTCGATCTTTTCTCCGCGCGGAGTCGGGCTGGAAGAAGGACTTCGGATCCTTGAGAAAGTCCGAAACACTTTCGGCATCCCGGTCGTGACGGACGTTCACGAAACGACGCAGTGCGCCGCGGTCGGGGAAGTGGCCGACATGCTCCAGATCCCGGCGTTTCTTGCCCGACAGACAGATCTTCTCATTGCGGCCGCGCGGACCGGGAAGGCCGTGAACGTCAAGAAAGGCCAGTTCATGGCCCCGGACGACATGAAGAACGCCGCGGCAAAACTCTGCGAAGCGGGAAACGAAAAGATCCTCCTCTGCGAGCGCGGCACGTCGTTCGGATACCATCGTCTGGTGGTCGATTTCACGGGGATCCTTGAGATGCAGGTACTGGGATTTCCGGTCGTTTTTGACGCGACGCACAGTGTGCAGAAACCCGGTGGAAACGGCACGAGCAGCGGCGGGAACCGAGAGTTCGTCCCTCCGTTGATGAACGCGGCACTGGCAGTTGGAGTAGATGCGGTTTTTGCGGAGATCCATCCGGATCCGGACCGGGCGATTTCGGACGCAGCGAATCAGCTTCGGCTTTCAGAGGCGCGGGAGATATTGGCGCGGGCGTTGGAGTTTGACCGGTGCCGCCGCCAAAAATAAAACAAAAAAAAAGAAAAAACATCAAAAAGTTCTTGAAGAGGGAGTCTGAGGG
>CAZRGJ010000131.1:0-7329 GCA_964599445.1 uncultured Planctomycetaceae bacterium
TTCAAAGTCAAGCCCCCCCGGCTGGCCAAAACGAAAAATATCCAGATCTCCGGGGTGCCAATAGTTTAATTTTAGATTTTTGTAAAAATATTTCCCTTCTTCATCTTCGTATTTCCGAACGTTCGTGAGTCCGTTAATTACGATAGAAAAGCGGTCTGCCGTGTAGTTCAGGTCGGACCAGATGGCGACTCCCCAAACTTCTTCACCCGGCTTGATTTTTTTTCCAATAAAATCGCAGGAACCGTAAAGTTTTCCTGCCGGACGCTCCTTTTCGGCGATTTTTTTCACCACATACGGGTTATGTTCGTCCACCAGCTTGCGCTGGCGAAGTTTCTTCCGGCGGTCCGTCCGGTCCATCCACTGTTCGTCTTCCATACGCAGCTCAAACAGAGGAGTGAATTCCAGCGATTTGTCTTTGCGCGTGATGAAATCGTACGACATCGGCATCGCTTCCACGTTGTCGAGTTTCGTGACGGTCGGAAGTCCCTGCGTCGCGTGAAGCGTTTCCGCAAGCGGTGCACCGGCGGCGGTGAGTGCTTCTGCGTCTTCCTGATATTTTCCGTAGACTTCTTCCTGACGGCCTTTCAGTTCACTCACGCCCTCTACCGTCTGCACTTCTTTCACCGTGAAATACTGCGCCGGATTCTTGATGCGGTACATCAGATAGAGGTACTTTTTCAGTACCGGTCTCTTTTGTCCGTCGACCGTCACGACGGAAGGAAGCGCGATCGTCCGCAGCGACTTGATCTCAAAGTCGAAATACCACACGTCATTGAAAAACGGCTGGTTTTTGGCCCAGCTGAAGGGAAGATCCTTCTGCGTTCCGTCCTTCATGTTGAAAGTGTTGACCATGTGGATCTGATCCAGTGCCGGGTCGATCTTGCGGAAAACATGAGGCGCCAGCGTGCGGACCGGCGCCTGGACACGGACCGGTGCGGGAAGCTCGGACTGTGCCGAGGATTCCGGGACTGCGGACTGAGCCAAAAGCGTGCCTGCGAAAAATGTACCTGCCGCTGCCGCCGACAGAAACAGGGTCTTGGCGTTAAAGTATGTCTTTTTCATGGGTATGGTTCAGTGAATACTGGCCCGCAGTCCGGGACCGCAGGGGGATCATCTTGCCATTTGAACACAATGTACAGTATATTTAGGAATCGGTTTTTTGCCAATGAAAAAAAAAGAGATTTTTAGAATTTCCGAATTTTACGGCAAAAAAGTGTGGTTTGGGTAAAAAAAGTAGAATGGATGAAATGGCGAGCGTGGAAATCTGGGGAAATCAGAGCGGCTGCGGAAGTGTGATTTTTTGGGAAATCCTGTAAAAAAGAAAAAATATGGCGCACATGTTTCAGGATCCTGCTTGACAGAAACGGAAAAATTCGCTATAGATAGAAAAATATGGAAATTTTTGGTCCTTGAGTGAATTTTAAAGAAGCCGTCAGCGGTCAGGAAGGAAAAGAAAATCATGTCGGTTAAACTTGCGGTCATTCCGGTAGCGGGGAAGGGGACCCGTTTGATCCCGCTTACGAAAAGTCTCCCGAAGGAAATGCTCCCCGTCGGACGCAAACCGGTCGTGCAGTACGTCGTTGAGGAACTGAACCGGTGCGGACTTCAGAAACTGCTTTTCATTACCGGGCAGACCAAAACGGCGATCGAAAATCATTTCGACCTGGACATGGAGCTGATCAATCATCTGCGTCAGACCGGGAAAGAGGATCTTTTGATGGAGCTGGCGTTTGAGAAGGCGGATCTGCAGTACTTCTACACACGGCAGCGCAGACAGCTGGGACTGGGACACGCGATCCTTTGTGCGGAATCTTTTGTGGGTCGGGAACCGTTCGTCGTGGCTCTCGGAGACACGATCCTCGGAGTGAACGCCAAAGCGCGGATCGTCGAGCGCATGATCAAGGTTTTCGAGGAGCGGAATGCCGATGCCGTCATTGCGTTTGAGGAAGTTCCGGAGAATGAGGTCCACCGTTACGGGATCGCGGCACCGGTAGATTTGACGGATCCGAATGTTTTTCAGCTGGCGAATATCGTGGAAAAGCCGTCCAAAGAAGAAGCTCCGAGTCATCTTGCCGTGGCGAGCCGGTATGTTTTTCAGCCGGAGATCTTTGAGTATCTGAAGGTCACGAAACCGGGGAAAAACGATGAGATCCAGCTCACCGACGCGATCCAGGCGATGATCGCCGATGGAAAGAAAGTATACGGAGTGCGCGTCACGCCGGAAGAGCATCGATTCGATATTGGGAACTATGCGAGCTATTTTGCCGCATTTCTGGAATTCGCCGCCGCGGATCCGGATCACGGTGAAGAGATCCGAAAAAAGATCCGGGAGTTCATTTAGGCAGGAGACTGGAACGGGAAATGTGGAAGACTGGACGTTCCGCCGTGAACAGAAAGCAGCGAATTGAGGGAAAATCATGACGATGCAGATCATCCGCAAGAAAGCCTTTGCCCGCGCCGGCGTGATCGGAAATCCGTCGGACGGGTACTTTGGAAAGACGATCTCGGTCATTTTGAAGCCGTATTTTGCGCAGGTGACGCTTTACGAGTGGGATGAGCTGGAGATCGTGATGAACGAGAACAATACGCGGTTTCGTTCCATCGACGCACTGGTCCAGGATGTCCGGCTCCATGGATACTATGGCGGAGTCCGGCTCGTGAAGGCTGCGGTCAAGCGATTCGCGGAGTACTGCAGAACGTACGGGATCCCGCTTCATGAGCGAACCTTCTCGATCCGGTTCGAAACGAACATTCCCCGGCAGGTCGGCATGGCGGGGTCCAGTGCCATCATCGTCGCGGCATTGCGTGCGCTGATGGAATTCTACGAGATCGAGATCCCGAAGTACCTTCAGCCGTCGCTCGTGCTTTCTGTCGAACGGGGGGAACTGGGGATCACCGCCGGACTTCAGGACCGGGTCATCCAGGTCTACGAAGGAATGGCCGCGATGGACTTTTCCCGCGAGAAAATGCGGATCGAGAACGGTTTGGAGTACGGACTTTACGAGCCGGTCATGCTGGATCCTGAGGAGCTGCCGCCGCTGTACATTGCCTTCAAAACGGACGTCAGCGAGCCGACGGAGATCGTGCACAATGACCTGCGCCACCGCTGGAATGACGGAGTCCCGGAAGTCCATGCCGCAATGTCGCGTTTCGCAGAACTCACCGATCTGGCGAAAATCGCGATCCAGGAGAAAAACTGGTCCCGGCTGGGAGAGCTGATGGATGCGAATTTCGATTTGAGACGCAGCATCTGCACGATCGCTCCCGGACAGATCGAGATGGTCGAAACGGCAAGAAAGTGCGGGGTGAGTGCGAAATTTGCGGGAAGCGGAGGCGCGATCATCGGAACGTATCCGGATGAAGAGACGCTCGCACGTCTGATGCAAACCATGAACGGCGTGGGCTGTACGGTGCAGAAAGTCGAGTTTGACTGAATGTTTCGCGTATTTTGCTGTTTTGTAAAGAAATGGATCCATAAAGAAATGAAAAAACGGCCGTTCCGGAAGAACGGCCGTTTGTGTGTACCGCGGCTGGCGGATCAATCCACTTTCGGAAGCTCGTAGCCCTTTCTCTGTTCGCGGCTGAAGAACGAGGCGGCCAGTTCGTCGCCGACGATCCGTCCGGTCCGGGTGTCCCACTGAATGTCGCGATTCAGGCGGCAGGCCAGATTGCAGAGATGGCAGATCTCCATCGAATACGTATTTTCGACGGCGTTGGAGACCGGTTTCCCCCCTTCGCGGATGCAGCGGAGGAAGTTGCTTTTGTGCCCCTCAAACGGTTTCCCATGATAGAGGGCCGTGTAGTCGTCTTCCGAGATGAGGTCTTTCCACTCACCGGATTCGTACGGTTTCCCGGCGATCCGGGCACGGTTGACGTGGATGCGGCCTTTGGTCCCTTCGATGAGGATGCCGTTTCCGTCTTTTGCGTGGCTCGTGACGATGAAGTCCGGTCCGTCGGCGAATTTCATGGAGACCCGGAAACGTACCGGCGTATTGTAGATGTTGTTCTGGACCGGCATTCCGCCGCGGTAATCGACATTAAACGCCGCCTCTTCCAGATGGTAGGAGACCGGCATTTTATCCGGAGTCTGACGGTCGAGGATCCAGAGGGCGCAGTCCACATGATGCGCTCCCCAGTCGGTGATCTTTCCTCCGGAGTACTCGAACCACCACCGGAACGTGAGATGATGCCGGCTGTACTGCGGAGCGATGCCGAGCGGGTCAAACCGGTTGGGGCCTCCGCCGGCGAGGAATTCCTGCGCGGGTGCCTGACCCTGCCACATTTCCCAATCGAGGGATTCCGGGACCGGTGCTGGAGCGATGACCGGGGATTCCCGTCCGCCGTCCGTGATGCACGTGACGCGCTGGATCTCGCCAAGGACCCCTTTCCGAACCATCAGAGCCGCTGTCGCGAACTGGTTTTTCATGGCGCGCTGCATCGTACCGACCTGGAAGACCTTGCCGTACTTCGCGCAGGCTTTGCGGACCAGCTCATTTTCTTCAAGCGTCAGCGTCAGCGGTTTTTCGCAGAAAACGTGCTTGCCTGCCTGCATCGCTTCCACTGCGATCTTCGTGTGCCAATGGTCCGGCGTGCCGATGCTCACCATGTCGATGTCGCCGCGCTCAAGGATCCGGCGGTAGTCTTTGTACGTGTCCGGCTGGAAATATTTGTCGCCTTCCCGGCGTCCGATCTTTCCGTTCAGTGCGCGCTGAAGACCGTAGATCGTATCGACGTCGCAGAGGGCCGCGATGTCGGAAATGCCGTTGAATCCATGCGCATTCCCGTTTCCCTGGGGACCAAGGCCCACGCAGGCCGTACGGATCCGTTCGGAAACCGGGGCTTTGCCGTTTTGCGCGTGAACCGTGTAGGACGGTATGACCGACGCCAGCCCGAGAGAGACGGCTGTTTTCAGGAAATTGCGGCGATTGTATTTCATTCTGGGTCCTTTCCACTTCTTCATTTTGTGCGATTTTACTGTTCCTGCGGAAACTTTCAGCTGTATTTAGGCGGAAAGCAAAAAAGACAGAAAAATCAACTCTGCATATTCATTTTAAACCAAAATTCCAAAATGTCAACTGGATAAATGGGCAAAATGGGGAAATTTTTCCAGAAAGAGGGGGTTGTGCGGGATATGCGGATCCGAAAACGCAGACCAAGGAAAAACGGGACGTTATCTGTCGTTTGTTTTTTGCCGATAAAAGAGAGAAAACCCCAAAGAACGCGAACTTTTTTGATTTTAAAAGGAAACGAAAATGGATCAGGAAAAACTTCAAAAATATGCGGAACTTCTCGTGCGCTGCGGTCTGAATGTGCAGGAGGGACAGGACGTCATGATCGCAGCGGAGCTGGATCAGCCGGAATTCGTCACGATGTGCGTGGAAGAGTGCTATCGTGCCGGAGCGAGGAAGGTCCTCGTCGAATGGACGCATCAGAAAGTCCAGAAACTGCACTACGATCACCAGTCGCTCGAAACGCTTTCCACGCTCGAAAAATGGCAGATGGAGAAATGGCAGTGGCAGGTAGATGCGCTTCCGTGCAAGCTCTACATCGAATCGGAAGATCCGGACGGACTGGCCGATGCGGATCAGGAAAAAATCGCGAAAGCACGCCAGGGCTGGTATCCGCTGGTGAAGCCGTACCGCGATAAAATGGAAAACCGCTACCAGTGGTGCATCGCGGCCGTCCCGGGAAAAACGTGGGCCAAAAAAGTCTTTCCGGAACTGGAAGAGGCCGAGGCGGTCGAGGCACTCTGGAATGCGATCCTTTCCACATCCCGCGCGATGGAAGGCGAACCCCTGAAAAACTGGGAGGAACACAACGCGGACCTGAAACGCCGGTATGATCACCTGAACTCTCTGAAGCTCCGCTCGCTTCACTACGAGAGTGCCAACGGAACGGATCTGACGGTCGGCCTGATCGATACCGGACGCTTTCTCGGAGGCGGAGAAGTGACGCTTGGCGGGAATTTCTTCAATCCGAACATTCCGTCCGAAGAGATCTTCACGACCCCGATGGCCGGAAAAGCGGAAGGGATCGTATACGCGACAAAACCGCTTTCGTATCAGGGAACGCTGATCGAGAATTTCTGGATCCGTTTCGAAAATGGCCGGGCGGTCGAGTCGGGAGCCGAAAAAAATGCAGATGTTCTGGCGAAAATGATCTCGATGGATGAAGGTGCCGCGATGCTTGGTGAGTGTGCGCTCATTCCGTTCGATTCCCCCATCAACAATACGGGGATCCTCTTCTTCAATACTCTGTTTGACGAAAATGCGTCGTGCCACCTCGCCATGGGGCAGGGATTCAGCATGCTGCTTGAAGGATTTGAAGACCTGACCGTCGAAGAATGCCGGGAGCGCGGTGTGAACGACTCGATGATCCACGTCGATTTCATGATCGGTGCGCCGGATCTTTCGATCATCGGAACAACGCGGGATGGGGAAGAAGTCGCCATTTTCCGCAATGGCGGATGGGCTTTCTGATCCGGCTGCTGAAAAAGAGCAAAACGGCTCAAAATGATGCCGAAACTCAAAACGGAACGCTGGCGGCGGCTGACGTTCCGTTTTTTTGCGTAGTTTGAAAGCCGGGAGACATATGGTGTGGAAAGATGGATGATGGACCACTCAAAATGGAAAAATATTCGTAAAATTCACACAAAGATAGGATACATGGAGAGACCCAGGTTGTCAAGAGAGGAAAGAAAAGAAAGATAGATAAATAAAAGATGAAAAAGAGACGGGAAAAGAACAAGAAATTTTTAAGGCAGAAAAGTGCGTTAAGTGTCGTAAAATAAAGGGTTTGGCGTGTGCAATCGAAAAGTTGTGGAGAAAAAATCCGGAAAAGAAGAGTCCCCCCCCTTGAATGATTTCTAATTTCTGCTAAAATGCTCCTTGTTAAGTGAGGGCTTGAAGCTCAAATCCGCTAGAATAGCTCAATTGGCAGAGCAGTTGATTTGTAATCAACAGGTTGTGGGTTCGAGTCCCACCTCTAGCTTAACGTCAGGAAACTGGCAAATGGTGGTATTCCCGAGTGGCCAAAGGGGGCAGACTGTAAATCTGCTAGCGATGCTTTCTGGGGTTCGAATCCCTGTGCCACCACTCAAAAGCGGGCGTAGCTCAATGGTAGAGCCGTAGCCTTCCAAGCTACTTACGAGGGTTCGATTCCCTTCACCCGCTCTTTTCTTTTTTCTTTCAGCGTGCGCAAGCAGGCTGCGGGAAGCAAGGAACGCTACTGTAGCTCAGTCGGTAGAGCACATCCTTGGTAAGGATGAGGTCATGGGTTCGATTCCCATTGGTAGCTTTTTTTTATTGGTTGTCGTCTGTGAAAGCAGGC
>CAZRGJ010000132.1:0-7305 GCA_964599445.1 uncultured Planctomycetaceae bacterium
CGATCGGACTGTTCATTTCCAGCCTGACGCGGAATCTCCAGCAGTCACTCATCGGGATCTTTCTCGTCATCGTGCCGTTCTCCATGCTCTCCGGAATGGGGACTCCGCTGGAATCGATGCCCGAGGGGTTTCAGACCGCCATGCTCGCCAACCCGCTGCGCCATGGTATCGAGGCTCTGCCGCGGATCTTTCTGGAAGGTGTCGGGTTCTGGGAATTGAGCCACGTGTTTTTCTTTCTGCTTTCCATCGCACTGACGGCTTTTTGCCTGGCGTATGTTTCCTTTTCACGTCAGCGGTGAAAAACAAAGCCCCTGAGTTCATTAGGAACGCAGGGGCCTGATTTTTTTCAGGACGTCTCTTTCGGGAAGGGACGTTTTTTTGTGGGGCCAGATCAGCTTTTGGCTCGCCGCAGTCCAAGTTCTGCCATCCACAGAAGGATCGCCAGAAGGAGGAAGAACCGCCAGAACGGGAGCGTCTGAAGCACAAATCGTGCGTTCTTCTGGTCCTTTTCTGCCGGGAAAACGGAAGACGGATCCGGATCGAGCGAACCTCCCGTTTCCGCAGCAATCGCCTTAAGACGTTCCGTCATGTCGAATCGCGGAGCGGGGAGAAATTCGTCCGTGAAGGTCTGCACGGTCGTCGCGGCCCACGTCTGCGCCTGCCCGTTGACGGAAGCCGTCAGAAGCAGATCATATTTGCGTCCCGGAACGATTTTCGTCCGCGTGCCGTAAACTCCCGGAGCGACCGGTAAAAGCGGAGCAGGGGAACTGCCGTCGATCGTCAGCTGCGGAGTTCCATCCAGCGTCTGGCCGTTCGGAAGCGTGAGAGAAACCGAAAGCCAGGCTCCCCGAAATGCGGTCTGGATGCGGAAATCGTTCGTTTCGTTCTTCCGGATCGTGTGCGCAACGAGCCTCCCCCAGAATCGGTCAAAGTCGGGCCAGCCTCCGCGCCATGTCTGGAGCCACTGCGGCGATTCCATGTCGGAAGTAAAGGCGACGACCTTTCCGCGTCCGCTTTTCCACCACGCCAGGATCGGATCGCCGGCCTGCGTTTTGTCTTTGGATTCCGAGGCGAAAATGACGCGGGATTCTGGTTTCGCTGCCGTCTGGACGTATCCGAGAAGCGGCGGGATCTTCGTGAAGTCGAAGTTCAGGAATCCGGGGATGGAGGAGATCTGCTTCACCGGCGTCCGTCCTTCCACGACACCGATCTTGGCGGCCGAGGCCGTCTCTACGGCAAAGATCTCAGGCATGGACGCCGGGTCGATGCAGACGTAGGCGTTCCCTTCTCCGACCTGCGCGATGTCTGAAAGCAGATTCGGTTCTGCTTCCACTCCAAGCGCGATGGTGGAGAGCGTGATCCCGGCATCATGGATCTTCTGGGCCGTCGCCATGAAGTCTGCGGGAATGGAGATCCCGTCCGTCATGACGATGATGTGCTTGCGTTCTGCGGAGACTTCTGCGAGTGCGCGTACCGCCTTTTCCAGAGCGAGATTCATGTTCGTCCCGCTGATGGCGGTGATCTGGTCAATGGCGCGGAATGCGCTTTCTTTATTCTGTTTCGTCATTTTCCAGAACGGAACGACCCAGCCGCTCGTATCCGCGTAAATGTGCACGCCTGCCTGATCCTGTTCGCCCAGAACATCCATCGCCCCCTTCACGGCATCCCGCGCCAGTGCGATCGCCTCTCCTTGCATCGAGCCGGATCGGTCCACGACCAGTGCGAGTGCCAGACCTTCACGCGGGCGATCTTTATTTTCCAGACAGAAGACCGGAATGAGTTTTTCCATCGGAGTTCCGCGATACCCGCCGGACGTAAACGCCTGGTCGCCTCCCGTGACGAGCAGACCGCCGCCGTGAACGGAGACGTAGTTTTCCAGTGCCGTAAGTGCTCCTTCCGGAATGCGCGGGGCCGGAATGTTCGAGAGGATCACCAGACCGTACGCCCGGAGTGCTTCAGCGGACGCCGGCATTTCTTCCGGAAGGCACGTTTCGACTTCGATGAACTCTTTCTTCAGCACACCGCGCAGAAGCTCACCGAGATTTTCGGAGCGTTCTACCAAGAGGATCTTTTCATGCGGTACGATGCGCGTCACGGCCGCGATCTCATTGTTTGCCGGGCTGGAATCGAATTCTTTTGCCGGGTGGATCACGGCTTTCCATTCTGTCAAGGGACTTTTTTCGCCGACTTTGGGCGTGACGGAGACCTGAAAACGGACACCGCGTACGCCCGGTTTCTCAAAAACGAGCGTCTGCGTTTCGGCCGGCTCGCCGTTTCGGTAGAGGTCGATCTTCAATTCGCCCAGTGCGTGCGTCGCGTGAACGAAAAGATCCATTCCCGCCACTTCCCCTTCGTAGGCCGAGACCGGAGCCGAAAAACGCTCGATCCACGTTTCCGGAAGGTCAGAGTCCGCAGCAAACGGTGAAGAAAGCTGGACGAAATGGACCGGAACGGACTCGCCGACACTCTGCGGGAGCGGTCCAAGATTCGAGATCCCGTCCGAGTAGAGGATCACTTCCGGCACAAAATCTTCCGGAGCCAGCGCAGCCGCGGCTCCCAATGCGGAGGAAAGATTCGTCAGTTCCGAACTCCCGCAGTCGAAATTCGAGTTGGAAAACGCCGTTTCGAGACTCCGGAGCCTGCCCGTATGTTCCGCGAAAGGCAGAACGATGCACTGATCGCCGTCTGAAACTTTTTCAGCATCGGGGAGCTGTTCCGAAACGTTTCCTTCCGTGACGCTGCGGCTCAGGTCGACGGCACAGACGACGAATTTCGAGAAATTCTTCCACGTCACCACGGGACCGATGAGTGCTAGAACGAGCAGAAGGAACCAGGCGCAGCGAAGCGTCAGGATCGAAAATGCACGGAGTTTTGACTGCCGGGTCAACCCTTTTCTCCAATGGAGCCAGAGCGGGATCAGTGCCAAAACCAAAATGAGCCAAAAGGAACGTTCAAGGATTACGGACATGGTATCGTGCACAGGCTGGAATGAAACAGGATGCCTGCCGAAAATCGCAGGCAAATCCGGACTGACGGCAAAACATCCCGGGAATTTCGGAGCAGGGAGTACCGGAACATGAAGATCCGGATCATGAAAGTCCGGACCGTGAAGATCTGAACCATGAAGACCCGAACAGTGGAAAGTCGGCCATTCCCGGAAATTTTTTGAAAAAACGAACTTTCAGAGCACATGCATCCGAAAGTCCATTTTATTATACTCGGGAGATTTCCGCAAGTCAAGCGTTTCCGGGAACAAAAACGAAAGATTTTTGATATTTTGCGTGAAATTCCGAAAACTGCGGCCGCGGAGATCCTATTTCATCGGATCAACGATACCGTAGACCTTCACGTTTCTCGCGTTTCCAGCCTGATTCGGATCACTCGTAGTGTTTCCATCCCATTGGAACGAAACGCCCGTCGTATTGGGATTCAGATTCACGACATTCGAAATGACCGAGTCGCAGAGGGAACCAAGGACGACGACTCCCAGATGCGCTTTCGTGTGCACATTGTTCACGATGATGGCGTACGTATCGCCCAGGGGAGCCCGACCGCCAAATGAAGGAACGACGTCGCCGATCTTGACGGTCGCCCGGTCCGTGATCTCAGCCGGTGAAGTGTCCATCACGCCGTCGATGGTGATGTGGTGGATCTTGATCCCCGAAGCGTTCAGGAGCCGGACGATCTGATGTCCGCCGTGGGAGTATCCGAAAACGTTCCGCACCGTCACGTTCCAGATGTCGTTCTGCGGTCCAAGCGCATCCATGCCGCTGACTTCGGTTTTCTGCAGCATTCCGCCGGGACGAAGTGTGGTGCCGATGGCCGTCAGTGCGATAAGATCATCGCCGGTGTACCCATGGAGCGTGTCGATCAGAATGTCATGGCATCCTTTGCGCAGATCGAGACCGTCCTGATTCCGCGTCATTTCCGGTTTGCCGTTGATGGTATGCTGCTCGGTAGAGAAGAAGGTAATGTTTCGGATCTGCCCGAATGAGCATTTTTCCAGCGATATTCCCCAGCAGTGCGATTCGCGGATGGTGATGCCTGTGATGGAAAAGTCTCGAACGCAGGCTAAAAGTACCCCAATGTTTCGCCAGTCGCCGTACTGACTCTCGCCTTCTTTTCCGGCATCCGTTCCATAAGAGCGCACTCCAAGGACTTTCTGACTGTCTCCGGTGGAGCGCGGCTCATCTGCTCCCTGAAGCTCGGCACGTCCGATCCCCATAATGTGAACGTTTCGGATCTCTTCCGGCCACTCGATCCCAAGGCCACAGTTTGCGGAGCGGATCAGATTGTCGCGTGCCGAGTTGGAGAGTTTCACGACGCAGTTTTCCAGAATGAGCGTCGTGTTGCCCGGAATCAGGATCGCTCGGTCGATCAGCCAGAAATCGCGGTCATTGGCGTCCTTTTTTACTCTGCGGGTGATCCGGACGACTCCGCCGAACGCCTCGGCATTCGCCATCGCTTTTTCGATACGCTCCGAGTCCGTTCCTTCGTGAAAGTTGGGGTCGTTCGCTTCGAATGCAAAGACTGGAGCGGAATGCCCCGAAATGCCCAGGAAGAACAAAATGGCACTCAGGCAGACGATCAGGAATCGGAAATTTGGCGTTTTCATGGGCTTCTCCTTTCAGGTCCTTCCGGCATTTGTGTACCGGACGGTAAAAAAACGGCAGCAGATCAAACAAAAAACAGCTTCGGCTTCTTCCATCTGAGAAACCGTACGATCTTCAATTCTACACCATATTCGGAGTGCGCGTAAGGAGTCCTTTGGGAAAATTTTAGAATTTTCTGTAAAATGCACAAATCTTTTTGTTTAGCGGCAATGCCCTCTTTCTTCCCCGAATACGATTGGATGTGCGTCTGTGCGGAGTATCTGTCTGCGAGCAGGCCAATTTCCAAGCCGGAAGTGCTGCACGCTTCCTGACTCATTTCAGAAAAAATCCGAATGACTGAAAAAGAAGACCCGCCGAGAGCGTGAACTTTCAGCGGGCGATTGGGGGACAGGCGGACATTTCGGAAGGTTCATCCCATCAGTTTTTCGTGGAAAATGCGCAGGAAACCGTCCGCATCTTCCGGTTTCATAAACCGGTCATCGTATCGGAGGCAGAGGCGAAGTGTTCCTGCGTATGTGAGTGCCGAAAATGAAATGAGCGTCTTAAACCGGATCGGAGGAGCTGCGTCGATGGATTCCAGAACACATTCGCCAAGGCGGATCTTGCCGTCCGGATCTCGCGGGACCGGTGCCAATTCCATGACCCGTCCGAGATTGGAAAGAACTCCGGTAGCCCGGCATTTTGAGGAACGCAGGAAAAAGGGAAGCACTCCGGGGATCTTCTGCAAGATGTACATGATCAGCATGAAAACGAATTTCTGATCGTGTGTTTTGGCCCAGACCATTTCCCGATGGATACTGTCCAGAAGTTTTTGTGGATCGCCGCTGATCTGGTGTTTTGAGCGGTCCAGGAAGATCGCGGAGACCACATTTGCGGCTGGGATCCCCTCATGCCAGGGCTGACGAAGCGTCATGGGGACCATGATGCGGGTCTTTCCGTTGGAGAAATCCCGGTGATTCTCCACGCGCCAGGCATCGATCGTCAGGTAAAAGTCGCGCAGAAGGAGATCGTTTACCGTGACTCCCAAACGTTTCGCTTTTTGGACGTAAGTCCGGGTCTCGTCCTGCGTCAGCGTGAGAGACTGGAGGAACGGGTAAACTTCCGACGGCGGTGCGTCTTTGGGGACCGGATGATGCGGGAAAAGCGGATCGGGACTTCCGAACGCCAGCCGCATCGTCGTGAAGGCCGTGTGGAAATAGTGCCGCAGGTATCCGGCGAGCGTCCAGCCAACTTTCATTCGAAGGGGAAGTTTGGAAATATCGCAGACCGGAAGCTGCGTCTCCTGCGGGATCAGACCGGAACGGAGCGCACAGTGCGTCACGAATTCACCGAGGATCTGCATTTCACCCAGACCGTCCGAGACGCTGTGGTGGAACTGGAAAAGAAGTTTCGTCCAGTTCTCCTTCTGCGAAAAAACGGCGCAAAGACGGAATCCCGGTTCTTTCAGAAGCTCCAGAGGGCGCATGATGGGAAAGCCGCTTGCGTTGAGGACTTCCGGAGTGGTGTCTGCGTCCAGAAATACGATCTCTGGTTTTTTGTCGGTTTCGATCCACCAATGGTGATTCCCGCGTTTCTCGGCGACTGAATTCAGAAGCGGATGGCGGGCGCAGACCGCTTCGACGGCATTTTGGATCGTTTCCCGGCATAACTGGCCGCTGAAATGCAGAAGCCGAATGGAATCCATCGGATGCGAGGTCGTGTCGTCGCGCATCATGTATTCTTCGATCGGCGCGAATGGAAATTGGGCTGCTTTGGGGTTCATTGTGTGAATTTTGGGGCGAAACAGGAAATAAAAATCAAACGAATGCCCGAAAAGCGAGGAAATGTACGTTGGGGAACTTTCCGCTCGGTCAGGCAAGGGGTACGGGAATGTTTTTTTATTCTTCTTCTGGAAGTATTTCTTTTTTCTGATGCTCTTCCTGAAGCATTTTTCCGAAATCTTTCATCAGCTCGTACTTTTTGCGCCACGTCGTGTACATGATCCCCGTACAGTTTGGCGTTTGCGAGCAGGTCTCGAGCCATTCACGCGACGTGTCGAGGGAAGCGACGTCATAGTACGCCGCCGCCTGGGTACGGAAACCCTTTTCGGAGAAGAAATTCATGCTTTTTTCACGGATCTTATGGTACCAGCACGAAATAATGAGCTCTTTCGGAATGTGGTTCCAGACTCCCGTGAAGTCTCCCTGGCACCGCATGTAGTCCGCATGGCAATTGTGGTGTGGGTCCAGCATGTCGGACCAGACGTAGACCTGTGCGCCGGGCTGAACGTTCTGAATGATCCCGTATTGCCGGGTCAGGCAGTCTCCCAGGATCTCGGCAAGTGAAATTCCGCGTTTTTTGCACGCTTCGCACGTGTTTGCCGAGCGGATCTCGTCCATGCTCAGGAACCATTTTTTCGGTGCGAGAAGTCCCATGATGTCTCGGGCGGATCCCTCGAAAAGCTCATAGAGTTTCGGCTCGGACATACAGACGGACGTCTGCCCTTTGATCGAAAGGGACGGAACGTAGAAAGAAAGCGAAAGACGGGCATTTTCCCGAATCCGGCTTCCTTCGGGAATGCTGATCGGAGATTGAGTGATCCCGCGCTGGAAATCCCAGATCCGGAGCGGTGCCGGCACATAATCGCGTCCGGATTCGTAGATTTTGCCCGTTTCGGCATCTTTTACGGTCATCGGCGTTCCGGGGCGCATGA
>CAZRGJ010000133.1:0-7283 GCA_964599445.1 uncultured Planctomycetaceae bacterium
ACCGGCGGTACGGTCTACGGCCCCAATGCTGACTTCATTCTCGGTGCGGGAGGCGGAATCTCCACGATGTCCGTCGGCGGGAATGGGAAGTACGATCAGAACGCCAAAGGGAATTTCATCGTCAATGCAGCGTCGAATAACGGCGAGACCGGGACGCTCCTTGAGCTGAAAGAAAACGGAACGATCGACACGAACTGGCTTTCGCTCGGACAAAATGTGGTCGGCGATTCTCCGTGCAATACGTTCAACATGACTGGCGGGACGCTTAAGATCGGCGGCGGAAACTTCCGGATAGGCTTCCGTGCACACTCGACGGTCAACGTCTGGGACGGCGACATTACGGTCGGCGGAGATATGCGTGTCGCGTTCCAGGATGACGGAAACGGCGGGGCGGCTCACCCGGCCGGCGCGGACGTGAATATTTACGGCTCCGGATCCACGTGGAGCATCGGAAGAGACCTGGACTGGAAATCGACCATCGACCGGGAACGTGAATTTCATCGCCGACGGACTCAAACTGAACGCGGACGGCACGCTCGTTCCCGCGGTCTCGACGGTCCGGGCAAACGGCATCGGGCAGATCCTGAGTGCCGTCACGGTCGACACGTCGAAGTACTTCTACGACGGTGCGGCGTTCGTGGATGACGTCCCGAACAATACGGTCGTCTCCACCGCAGGGACGCTGACCTGGGATCCTGCCTCTCTCACGACGGCCGGCGATTACTGGGATCTCCAGGTGAACGGAAACACCGCGGAGCTGGTCTTCAATGAAGAACTGGCGGCGGAAGCTCTCGTCGCGGATGGTCTTGCTTCGGCAGGCGGAAATCTGGGAGAATCCGGCTGGGTCGTCATCAGCGGTACGCCGAACTCGGATTTCACGCTCCTTCTCCATGCTTCCGGCGAAGGGGACCTGGACGAACTGGCGGAGTATCTTAACCTCCAGATGGCGGACGCCAATTCCGGGATCTCGGCAGAACGCCAGGGAGAATTCATCGCATTCACCAACCTGTCGCTTGACGATGACGGGCTGAGCTTCATGAACTACGATCTCTCGGCCTTTAACGCCCTGAACGGTTCCAGCCTCGCGTTCGGGAATGTGCCGGAACCGGGAACGTGGATCCTGCTTCTTTCCGGAATGCTGTTCCTGCTCCGGAAACGGATTCGGCAGGACTGAACGTTTGGGAGGCATTTTTCAAGTTTGGATTTTTTGATTTCCCCGTCAGGGAATCTGCCTCAGGATATTTTTTTTGATTTAGAATTCAGGAGCCTGAAAATGAAAACATTCACTGCTGCCGACCTTGCCGGTACGGAAAAATCCGCCCGATTTCAGAATGTGCCCGGCCGTTTCCTGCTGGCTGTCGGTCTTTCGGCGGTCTGGGGTACCGGAATGACGGATTCGGTGTACGGACAGTATGTCTGGAACGGTACCGACGGAACCGCGTACTCGTATGCCGAAACTGTGGATCCGCCGTGGGGGGCCGACACTTCGAAGACCGGCAAGTGGGTCACGAACGGCGCGAACGCACTGATTTCGGGGGAAAGCATCCTGAATAGTACGCAGGAGTCCCTTACGGTCGAAAACGCGACAGTCACTTTTGGCGGCAAGGTGCGCGACAATTCCTCACTCACCATCAATGCCGGCGGAACGGTCAACATTCAGGGGGGACTCTGGCTCGCGAACGGGAACTACACGCCGTCGCTTACGATCAATCCTGGCGGTACGCTGAACGTGACGGGAGATTCCTCCTACATTTCGGACAATAAATCGGCCGTCTCCACCGTCATCATCAACGGCGGGACGATGAGTTTTCCGAACGGCAATCTGGGCAACTTCGGGCACCACGGCGCCATTAGGATGGAGCTGAAGAATAACGGACGGCTCGAATCTACCGGGTCCATCGTTTTCGGTGCCGGCGATAAAGGAAGCGCAAGCACCAACATTCCGGCGGAACGCACCCTCACGATCGGAACGCCCGGCTCTTCCGAAGACCAGAGCGTTCTGCAGGCCAAGAGTTTCATCATCAGCTCGCACGCGAATGGAAAAGTCATTCTCGAAAGCGGATCTATCCTTTCTGACAGTACGATTTTTGTCGGGCAGTACCAGACCGGGACCCTCATCGCAAACGGCGGAACGATCCGATCAAAAGATTATTTCTCCGTCGGTCATGAAGCGGGAAGCCATGGCGTTCTGGATCTGAAAAACGTCCAGCTGGATGTTTCCGGCAAGCCGATCTATTTCGGGAATCAGGGATCGGCAGACGTCCAGATCATGAATAGTACGGTAAATGCCGGCTCCATGGTCGTCGCCAATGTTGCGGGAGCAAGCGGAACGGTGCTGATCAAGGATTCCGACGTGACGCTTACCTCGGCGGAACCGCTCTTCCACAAAAGCGGGAAACTGACGCTCGATAACGTGACGCTGAATTCCTCCATCACGCAAAACACCTACGTCTGGGGAAGCCAGTCCGTGGACAGCGTAACGGAACTCAAAAACATGACGCTCACGTTCAACGGCAATTTCCGGATCAACTCTGCCGCCGGCGCGGGAAACAGCTCGACGATGATCGTCGGTGAGGGCGGACATCTGGAACTGAAAAACGGTTTCTGGATGGCGAACTCGGCGAACATGACGGCCAATCTGGAGATCCGGGACGGCGGAAAGGTCTCCGTCAAGAGTACCGCCTACCTCTCTGACCACAGAAACGGTGCGAATGTAAAAGCCGTCGTCAGCGGCGGAACGTTCCAGGCTGAAACGCTGAATCTTGGCTGGTGGGGACCGATGGACGTGGAAGTCTTGAACGGCGGGACGATTTCCGCTACCTCCATCACGTTCAACAGCAACACCGGCAGCGATCCTGCCGACACACGCACGGGGGACCTGACGATCTCCGGAGCCGGGAGTAAATTCGAGTCCTCCAGTACGATCACGTTTGGAAACTCCAGCCGCGATAAAGTCACGGTCAACCTGCAGGCTGCGGAGACGGGCTTTGGCCTGATCTCGGCACAGGGAAACATTTCCAGCGCAAACGTGGACTACGTCCTTGACGCTTCTGTGCCGTTCATCCTTCAGGACGGCTACTCTTCGGAAAACGGCATTGTGCTCATGACGTCCGGCGGAACGATCTCGGCATTCTCCGGCACGCTGACCAGCGGGGACTGGACTGCCGCACTTTCGGAAGACAAGAAAACCGTTACGGCAAAACGGAATTCGGACGCTCTGGGGACCGTCTCGGGCGCGGGAACGGAACTTCGGCTTCAGACTCCTGCGGAAAGCGGCTGGGTCTGGATCGACGCGGAGAGTACCGACCCGTTCCAGATGACCATGACGGTGGACGGGCTGGAAAACATGGATTCCATGACGGCGTTCGTGGAGCTTCTGAACGATTCCTTCACGACATTCCGTGCGGAAGCGGTTTCAGAGCAGGAAGTCCTCCTGACGGATCTGGGTTCCGGTTTTTCCGACGCGATGTTTGCGTGGGATCTCTCCTCGTTTTCCTCCGCAGGATTCACCGACCTCGCTGTCGTCGGATTCTCCGGCCTGAACGTGCCGGAACCGGGAACGTGGCTCCTTCTTCTTTCCGGGTCTCTGTTCTTCATCTGGCGGAAAAAACGGCAGACTCAACTTTAAGAACAGATTTCGAAAACTGAAGGCAAGCCGATTCTGAAAAAAAAGAGGAAAGCAGACGACTGAAACTGCTTTCCTCTTTTACTTATTCAATACGCAGGCCGTATATTAAAACAAACTGTTTCCGGTTTTCCGGCATACGTAATGTCCGGATACCGTGCCGTGTTTTTCTTCAATTTTGCCGCAGCCAGCTCTGTTCTCCGGCCGTCTACGATACCATCGCGGAATCGTCGGCGGGACCGCCATTCTGCGATTCAGATTCTGTTTTTTTCCCAAACGGACTACGCCGCCAGCTTATCCTCCAGCAAAGAAGCAGAAACAGCTCAAACAGAAACCAAATCGGCAGAACGCCGCACACCATCGCAATCATCGACATCCTGCGGCTGTACGTGTCTGGCTCATTCAAGACCAGATCCATAATTTGATCGTTCAGAACGTCCAGTTCATGACTTCCCTCATGTTTCCATCTTTCTGTGCCTGCGCAAGTTCTTTTCGGAATTCTTCTTCAAACTCCTGGAACTGTTTCTTCACTTCTTCTGCCGTGAAGTTTAATTTCTGCTTTTCATTGTTTGCTTTTTCATTCACTTTTTCAAGCGCAAACTTCCATGCCTTCGTTTCACTGGAATTCATTCCGGCGGCAATATCCCCCTTCCATAGTGCGGCAAGAGGCATCAGCGTATAGGCTTCATCCCATCGTTGAACTGTTTTTTCTGTTTCTGCACCGACCCAGAAAAGAGTACCCGCCAAAAATAGCCAAAATGGCCAGCTTGTCCATCTTCGGTACCCGGCAAGACAAAAAAGTGCCATTGAAAACAAAAACACCAACAAAAGCAGCATCCACTCCATAGCAAGCTCTCCATAAACCTGGTTTGAACAAAATTTTGCTCCTCGTCTCTCACTATGTCGAAAGAATACAAAATTTCATTTCGTGAAAATTTAAACAAAATTTCCGATTATAATATGGTTCAGATATTGTGTCAATACCCCATTGGCGCAAAATTCTCCTGATTCTGGAAAAATTTTCTTTTTTTGTCTTTTTTTAAAAAAAAGTTCTTGCATTTTTGATACTTCCGTACATACTATATTTCATGAAGATATTTGAAGGAGTGTATGGAAAACTTCAAATATCAAACTGGACGCAGAGCCAAACAGACGAACCGTTTGTCATTTCGCCATTTTCGTTTCACAATTTTACGTACATGAAAAACAACCCAGCTATGAAAAAAAAACAGAAATCCATTGATCGTTTCTTCCGCATTCTTGCCGCTGCTGCGTTTGCTGCGGTTCCGGCATCTTCCCTCGTTGCGGACACCATCGACATTCCGGAAGGATCGACGCAGGAGTACACGCTGACCAACACGACCGGGATCATAGACGCGCACACGTTCACCGGTGATGGTACGCTCGTCTTGAATCTCCTGAAGTCGAACACGTACGTGAAGTCCAATTTCGATAATTTCACCGGCACGATCCGCATTCAGAACGGAAGCGGGTACTCCGGCGGTGTGAAGCTGAATTCCAAAAGCAGCACCTTCACGTCCAAGGAGAACATCACGATCGACATCATGGACGGTGCGCAGATGTACTCGGAGGTCGATACGCTGAACTGCGACATCTACGCCATCGGGACCGGCCACCAAAATGGAGAGAACCGCGGCGGTCTGCGTCTCTATAATGTGACGGTAAACGGTGACCTTTACCTCAAAGGCAACCTGACTTCCGCGATGGATCGTGTCACGTATAATGGAAAGATCGCGGGGACTGCCGCTGCGGGAGAAACGCACACGCTCACGATCGGAACGTTGGCACAGGGGGGTGCAGTCTCGCTGAACGGCGTCATATCTGACGGCGCGAACGGCGGGAAACTCGCCGTCGTCGTGGCGTACGGAACGCCGACGTTTAATGCCGCGAATACGTTCACCGGCGGACTGACCGTCAACAGCGGAGCGGCCGCTATCCTCGCGGATGCTGCGCGGGTCGCCGGGAATTACCAGATCAACGACGGCGGCCGGCTGGATATGAGATTCAGCAATTCCGGCTCCAATTTCGCGAACATGACCTTCGCAGGCGGCGGAACCATCAAACTCACGCCAACGAACAGCAATTCGGTCGTGACCAGTGGGAATTTTGACGATTTCTCCGGCACTATCCAGATCGCGTCCGGCGGCGGTTCCACGAAACTGAATTTCGGAAGTGGAAACAAGTTGACCTCTAATCCGGAAATCACGCTTGAAGTTCTTTCCGGCGGTCAGCTCTTTACCTCCGGCAATGTCGGCACGATCTCCAATCCGATCAAGATCGCCGGCACGGGAAATACTGAAAATCTCGGCGCACTTCGACACTCCGGCGGCATTATCGCGGGAACCGTCACACTCACGGCGGACGCGACCATTGGGCTTGGAGGCGCAAGTATTTCCGGTAAGATCATGGGAAGCGCGGCCGAAGAACAGGCACACACCCTTACTTTCGGTACATCGCATTCATATGGACAGGCAGACGGTACGTTCTCCGGCGTCATTTCCGATGGCGAAAACGGCGGAAAACTCAACGTCACCGTCGCGTACGGCAATCCGGCCTTCACCGCGAACAATACGGCGACCGGCGCGCTGCTCGTCACGGGCGGAACGCCGACTTTCTCCGGCTCAAACCAGTTCTCCAGCATCTCCGTCACCGGCGGTACGCTCACTCTGGCGAAAGAAGGCGGCACGATCCTGGAATCCGCGCCCATTACTGTCGGTTCTGAATCCGGCGCGGCTGCGGTTTTGAAACTCGATGTCCGTAAAGCTCTCGATGACCACGGTGCCGCAGTCACCGTCTACAATGGATCCCGGATCGAGATCAACGGCAGCGATACGTCCATTGGAAATGGGCACGGCATCACCTTCATCGGCGGCGGCGACGTGACGGGAAGCGGACAGTTCTGGCTGCGCGGCGGAGGAGCAAAACTCACTCTGACCGGTGAAAATGCGGAATCAACGATCTCCGCGAATCAGCTGAACATTTTTACCGATACGGTCAGCATCGATGTTCAGGATGCGGCGAGCAAAATGCTTTTGAATAGCAAACTGTACTCGTACTTACACAATAATCAATTAGGCAATCTGAACAAGATCGGAGCCGGTGAGCTGGTCCTGAGCAATCCGCAGAATGATTTCCGCAAGGATTTTGGAGTCCAGGCAGGAAAAGTGACCCTCACTAACGGCGCGAGCTTCCCGCAGGCGAACGTCACGGTCGATGCCGGAGCGGTCCTTCGTGCGGAAAGTGATTTCGCCATGAATTCCTTCACGCTCAATGGAACGCAGGAATTCGCGCTCGAGCTTCTGGATGACGGAACGGTCAGCGTCCCGCAGATCGACGTGACCGGCGCAGCGGTTTTTGCGGACGACGCGGTCTTCCAATTCACGACGGACGACACTTTCGACCTTACCGACCTCGGAGTTCTGAATCTCCTGACGGCCGGAACGATCGAAGGTCCGGAAAAGATCCAGGTCGCCCTTCCGGAAAGCCTGCTTCCGGAGGAAGGTTTTGAGCTTTTTGCCGACCTCGTTTCTCTCGATTCCGGCTTTGCCTACCAGCTGAACTTGAATTCGGCAGACGGCACCGGCGTTCCGGAACCTGCCGCGTGGGTGCTTCTGGTCCTCGGCTCGCTCGGAGTTTT
>CAZRGJ010000134.1:0-7231 GCA_964599445.1 uncultured Planctomycetaceae bacterium
GCGGAGCTGATGCAGTTCCGCCAGACCGAAATGGTTGGCTTCATTAATGAATATCGTGTTGGCGTTCGGAATATCCAGCCCGGTCTCGACGATCGTGGTGCTGACCAGGATATCGATCTCATGGTTGACGAATGAGAGCATGACCTGCTCCAGTTCACGCTCCGTCATTTGTGCGTGTCCAACTGCGATGCGGGCTTCCGGAACGATTTGGCGCAGAGCGTCCGCGACGTCCTGAATGTCCCGCACCCGATTGTGGATGAAGAAGATCTGCCCGTTTCGGTCGATCTCGCGCAGAATGGCATTTCGGAGAAGCTGGGGCTGGCTGCGGACGACGTGCGTCTCAATGGCACGTCGGTCTGCCGGCGGAGTTTCCAGACTGGAAATGTCGCGCAGACCAAGAAGCGACATGTGGAGCGTACGCGGGATCGGGGTGGCGGTCATCGTGAGGACGTCGACGGTGGAACACAGTTTCTTGAGTGATTCCTTGATCCTCACTCCGAATTTTTGCTCTTCATCGATGATCAGGAGACCCAAATTGCGAAATGAAACGTCGGAACTGGCGATCCGGTGGGTCCCGATCAGAATATCGACCTTTCCTTCGGCAGTCTGTTTCAGGATCTCTTTCTGTTTGGCCGCAGATGCAAAGCGGGAAATCGATTCGATCCTGACGGGAAAAGTCGCCATTCGGGCACGAAATGTGCGCAGATGCTGTTCGACCAAAATCGTCGTTGGGGCCATGATCCCGACCTGGAATCCAGCTTCTACGGCCGTGAATGCTGCACGCATGGCCATTTCTGTTTTTCCAAAACCAACGTCTCCGCAAAGAAGCCGATCCATGGGACGCGGGGATGCCATGTCTGCGCGGATCGCATCGATCGCTTTGAGCTGGTCCGGAGTTTCCGAGTATGGGAAAACGGCGTCGAATTCTTTCTGGAGCGGCGTTTCGACCGGAAAGGAGATGCCCGGACGGGAAAGGCGTGCCGCCTGCGTCTCCAGCATCTCGCCGGCGAGTTCCTTGACCGATTCCGCGACCTCTTCCTTCATTTTGCCCCACGATTTCCCGCCGTACGGCGAGAGGGCAGGTTCTGCATTTTTGCCGCAGATATACTTCTGGACCAGTGCAATTTTGGACGTTGGGACGTAGACCAGGACTTCGTCGCGGAATTCAAGCACCATGTGCTCTTCCGCTCCGTTCGCGTTCGGGGCGAGTGCTTTGCTGCCCTGGAGCGGCCGGGAAGTGCCCCCGATGGAGGCCGGCGAGGTCTCTGACGCATGAGAAATGGGCCGGGAAGCCGAGGGCGGCGTCTGATTCCTGGATTTCAGCGGCTCCAGAAGTTTCAGACCGCGGTAGCGTGCGATACCGAAAGATACGTGGACGACAAAATCTCCTTCCTGAAGATCCGTGAAGGAATCGATCGTTTTCGTGGATGGGGCGGAGTCGTTTTCCTGGGCATTTCCCTGAGTGTTTCCTGCGCCATTTTCCGGACGGTCTGCCGTTTTGTGCGCGACGGCACTGCGGCGAACTTCCTCCTTTCGGAAGAGTGCGGAAGAGGAAATGACCATTTCTCGTGAGGAAACGAGCCGAAAACCGTCTGAAATCGTGCCGAGCCGGTACCGGATGCCGTTCCGTTTTGCAAGATGAGTCTCTCCAAAAATCGTCTGCAGGCGGGTCTTTTCTGCGTCGTTGGGACACAGAACGTAGACGGTCTGCCCGATCCCGAATCGGTCCAGTTCTCCGCAGACTTTAGAGAATTCACCGCTGAAGCGTTCGACCGATTCCATGGAGAGAGAGTACGTCTCGCCGAATGCGGCGGTTCCGATGCTTGAAACGCTGAAGAACTGGAACTTCATGACTTCGCGCAGGATCTCTTCCGGGGAAAAGAGCGTTTCCGGATTTTCCTGCGCCTGGTAGAATCGGCGTCCCTGGAGCTGTGCATTTTCCGGTTCAAGAAGGAAGAAAAGCGTTTGGGGAGCGGAAAGGTACGCCGTCAGCGGAACTCCGCCGTGCAGTGCATCCAGGATAGTGGTGAAGGAACCGAGGGAAACAGAATCCAGCGTCTTGAGGCTGCGCTGTGTTTCCAGATCAAACTCACGGATCGAGTCGATCTCATCGCCAAAAAATTCGATGCGCAGCGGACGTTCCCAGTCGATCGCAAAAATGTCGACCAGACCGCCTCGTGCGAAAAACTCACCGGGAAATTCAACTGCCGTCGTGTTTTGAAAGCCGTGCGTCAGGAGCCATTCCACCAGAGCCTCCATGGAAAATGACGTTCCGCAGGTGAGGGTGAGAGATTCCTGCTGAAGGACGGCCGGTTCCGGGCATGGGGAAAGAAGTGCATGAAGCGGTGCCGCGATGATGGGGGCTGCCGTTCCTGTTTCCGTGCGGCGCAAAAGTGCCTTCAGGACACGGAGCCGTTCTCCGATGCTGACGTCCGGAATGAATGTCGAGAGAAGCTCGGAGGCATCGTTTTTCCCGTCAGAGTCTTCCTCCGAAAAAAGATCCCGCGGGCGATTCTGCCATGGAAAGGGGAGGATCGGCCGGGAATCAAAAAGCGGGAAATCGTCCAGAATGTTTTGCGTTTCTTTTTGTGTGGGCGTCAGGACGACGATGGTGCAGTCCGGCTTCTGTTTGGCCAGTGCAGCAAGGACGGCAGACGTACCCCCGCCCCATACTCCGTCGATGTGCGGACATTCTTTCGATTCCAGGAGGGAGAAAATTCCTTTCTGTTTCAGATCCTCCTGAATGCGGCTGACGATTTCGTGAAGTTCTGTTGGCATTGAAGCTGCGTGTGGGAGTGTACTTTGGAAAAAGCTCTGTTCTGAAAAGATGGATAAGCAGATCGAAACGGGATCCCATGCGGCACGCGTCCTGCGGCCGACTGGAACGACTGCCGAAAAGCTGAAGAGAGACTTTCGTCATGCTGTCTGCTTTCCGGCAACGTATGGAGTTTCGTTAGTCGAGTTCTTTCACGCGGACGTTTTTGAACATGACTTTCGCACCGTGGCCGAGGAACCCGATCGCGCCGGATTCATTGTGCAGACCCGGGTGATTCCGTTTGTCCATCGTTTCGGTGATCGTCGAAATGTCGGCATCCGTGACGACCTGTCCATTCACCGTGACGCGAATATGGCCGCCGTCAGCCATGACTTCTTCCGTATTCCATTCGCCAGCGGGCTTCGTGAAACCACGTTTGACCGGAACGACACCGTAGATGGAACCATGGTACTGGTACGGCTTCAGATTGCGATAGCAGTCTGCGTAGTCGTCCAGGATCTGGATCTCCATGCCGTGGTAGGCTGCGTCTTTGCCCATTTCTGCGCGAATTCCGAGGCCGTTATTGCCGTTCGGCGGAACCATGAAATCGAAACGGATGATGAAGTTTTTGTAGTCTTTCGGCAGATAGAGATTTCCGCCGGGTTTGCACATGATGATGCCGTCTTCCACGACGTAGCCTTTCGTGTCGCCGCGCCAGCCGTCAAGATTCTCTCCGTTGAAGATCAGCTCGAAACCTTCTGCTTTTTCAGCATCGCTGAGCTGGTTGTCGGCTGCCTGGGCGAACTGGAACGCCGAGATGGAAAGCATGACGGCGAAGAACGCAAAAATCATTTTTTTCATAGTCAAATTCCTTGAATTTAAAGGTGAATCAAAGAGAGCACGCGCTCTAATTTTTTATGGAAATGAAACCGTTGGTTTTTCGGCTTCAAGTCTTCGCTATTTAGGAAAACTGCGGGACGATCCTCGGCAAATGTACCGGAATGTGCCGGTTCGGCGGGACGTTTCTTTCGGAGTGTCAGTCTGCATCAATGAGTTTTTGAGCTTCAGGATTTCCGACGGCCTGGAGTTTTTCGGGATCCCAGACGATCCGGCTTGCGGAACGGTAAGCTGCCGCGCCAAGGAGGACCGTTTCCGTCAGCGGTCCCGTGTAGCCGAAATGGCACGGCGGAAGCGTTCCCGTTCGGATCGCATCAAAGAAGTCCGCGAAATGTCCTTTCGATTCCGGGATCCAAGGCGTCGGCTCCGTGAAATTCTCGAATTTCTCTTTCGGAGCGAGCGTGCGTTTTGTGTAGTCCGCCTGGATCGCTCCTTCCGTGCCGACGAAAAAGACGCCTCCCGGCCATTTCGTCAGTCCCCAGCTTTCCAGAATTTCTGGCTGAATGTCGCCGTCGTACCAGAAGACCCGAAGCGTTCTGCCTTGGTATGCGAACTCGTACGTGACCTTCAGACCGAGCGGAGCCATTTCCGTCTGTCCTCCCAGTGCCGGACCTTCCGCTTCGACCGTCTGCGGGGCTTTCAGATCCAGTGCCCAAAAAACGAGATCCATGAAATGGCATCCCATGTCGCCGAGCGTTCCGCTTCCGAAATCCCACCATCTGCGCCAGTTGGAGGGATGGTAGATCTGGGCTGCGTACGGACGTTTGGGAGCAGGACCAAGCCATTCTTCCCAGTGAAGAGATGCCGGGCAGGGATCTTCACGGTCCGGACGGACAGCATTGCCTCCCCATCCTTTTCCGCACCAGACGTGGACTTCCTGGATCTCGCCAAGAAGACCGGACTGGACAATCTCGACTGTTCGGCGATAGTTCAGGCAGGTGTGCATTTGGTTGCCCATTGAGGTAATGAGATGCTTTTCAGCCGCTTTCTGCGTCATTTCGCGAACCTGCCGGACACTGTGCGCCAGCGGTTTTTCGCAGTAGACGTGAAGACCGTATTCCATCGCCAGCATCGCGATCGGATAGTGCGTATGGTCCGGCGTATTGATGAGGACGGCGTCAAGCTGGTCGTGGAGTTCCTCAAACATCTTGCGGTAGTCTGAGAAACCGCGAGTCTGAAGAGAGCACCTCCCCAGTGCGCGGGCCAGTGCTTCGTCGTCCGTATCGCAGATCGCGAGGACATTTTCCGTGAAGGCACCGCCGAGGTTTTCTTTGCCGCGTCCGCCTACGCCCACTACGGCGAGATTCAGTTTTCTGTCTTGCATTTCAGTTTACTTTCAGGTTCTGGAATCTTCAATCCCTTTATTTTGCATCAAAATCCGGAATTCGTCAATACGGTCCCCCGCTTTTTTGGAAATCTTTTCCAAAAAAAGGACTTTTTTCTCTTTTTTCTTCCAAATTTTTGCTAAATTTTCCCACATTCAGGCAGTCCCCAACTTGATTCTTTGCGAAAAAATGCTTTAATGGAAGGATCGAAGTCGAACTTTACGGTCCGAAACGCCTTTTGCGGACGGTCTGTCCAACGCATTTTCGATCGGGCGTCCAGTGGACCGCGTGTTTGAGGAATGATGCATTGGGGAAACCGTACGTTTGAGAAGCGGTGCGTCCTGTGGGACGGATTTTTGTGTTTCGGAAAATATGGAGACGAGCGGATGCGGACAGGGAATTCGGACATTTGGCGTTTCCTGCGCGGAATGCTTGCGGAGATCCCGGCACGGCTTTTTCAGCTGGTCGTTCCCAAACGGTGCGCATATTGCGGGCAGATCCGTGATCCTTCGCAGGAACGCCGGCAAACCGTAACGTTTGAGGGACGGAAATTTCATTCGGACTGGATCCTGTGCGAACAGTGCCAGGATCTGTTCGCGTTTGAAAAAATGAATATTTGCCGCCGCTGCGGGCGATTTCTCAGCGAGCGGGAATTTGTCGCCAACGTCTGTCCTAAATGCGAGGAACAGACATTCTGGTTTGACCGCGTCATTCCGCTTGGTCCGTATCGCGGGAATCTGCGGCAGGCGATCTTCATGATGAAAAAACGGAGCGGGATACCGCTCACGGAGACGTTTGCGCGCCTTTTTTATGAGTACCGCGCTTTTCCGCTCCACAGTATTCAGGTGGACGTGATCCTGCCGATCCCGATGCATCCTTTCTATCGCTGGGTCCGCGGAACGAATGATGCACAGGTACTTGCTGCGGAGCTGGGGAGACTTCTGGGAGTCCCGGTTAACGAACGGATCCTGAAGTGTGAACGGCTTCGTCTTGCGCAGCGGGCTGTCCGGATGGAGGAACGTGCGAAAAATGTGGAAGGAATGTTTGTGCCGTTCCACGATCCGCCGGATCGGACCCGGTGGCTTGGGAAACGGGTTTTGGTCGTCGATGACGTCATGACGACCGGCTCAACGCTGAACGAAGCCTCCAGAATACTCAAAACGGAGTTCGGCTTTGCGGACATTTCGGTCCTTGTGCTGGCGCGTGCCCGCGGTGAGACGAAAATGAGGATCCCCTATGGGACGGAGATCCTGCCGGTTTTGAATAAAAGAAAAGAACGCGGCTCTTATGCAGAGTTTTGGGAGCAGCGCCGTTCCAGAAAAACGGTGAAAGAGAAATCGGGTGAAGAAAGCCGGGATCGAAAAAAGATCCGAAAGTTTAATTCCCGCCGAAAACGAAAGAAGAGATCGGAAATGATCTCTACCAGGAAACGAAAGAGAAAATAGAAAAAATGAATAAATCGAGCCAGGTGGGGCCGAATGGAAACGGTTCGGCGGAAAATTTCGAACAGGAACGTCTGGAAATGGCGGAATGCAGACGGGAGACGGATTCATCTCCCAATATTCGGCCGATCCGGATCGGCACGCGTGCGAGTCTTTTGGCACTTTGGCAGGCGGAATGGTGTGCCGCTCGGCTTCAGGAAGCTGGGATCCCGGTCGAAATCGTCAAAATGACGGCATCGGGAGACCGTCCCGAAACCTTCGCACAGCCTATCCCGACAGGGGGAGCGCAAGGGATCTTTTCTAAAGAGATCCAGGACGCACTTCTTGCGAATGAAGTTGATCTGGCGGTCCACAGCCTCAAGGACCTTCCGACGGAGTGTGTGCCGGGAATCGAGCTCGTTGCGGTGCCCGAGCGTGCCGAGGTTGAAGATGTGCTGGCCGTGGGTCGAAGTGAACAGACTGCCGCGAAATTTCAGTCCGTCCATTCACTCGCGGATCTGCCGGACGGTATGATCCTGGGGACGTCCAGTCTCCGGCGGCGTGCGCAGCTTTTGGCTTTTGCGCGAAATCATGGGAAAAAATGGGAGATCCGGTCGGTACGCGGAAATCTCAATACCCGGTTTAGAAAACTCGATTCAGGAGAATACGATGCGCTGATCCTTGCCCGTGCCGGTATTGAAAGACTTGAAATGCACGAGAGGATCAGTGCGGTCCTGCCGATCGATGAGATGTTTCCGGCCGTCAGCCAGGGGGCGTTGGGGCTTGAGACTCGTGCGGAGGATGAAGAAACGAAAGCAGTCGTTCGGCGCGTC